>DOTA01000239.1 GCA_003513015.1 Chloroflexota bacterium | reverse complement strand
GGTGGCATGGAAGTGCCCCACGATGAAATAAGTATCGTGAATATAAAGATCGGTAGCAACCGTCCCGGCAGGAGGACCGCTCAAGCCGCCCAGCAAAAAGATGACAACGCCGCCCAAGGCAAATAGCATCGGCGTGGGGAAAATCAATTTGCCGTGCCAGAGGGTGGCAATCCAGCTAAAGAATTTAATGCCCGTGGGTACTGCCACCAGCAGGGTGCTGACCATGAAAGGCACCCGCAAATATGGGGCCATCCCAGATGTAAACATGTGGTGCGCCCAAACGAAAAAGCCTACCAGGGCAATCGCCAGCGAGGAAAGCGCCACCCACTTATAGCCAAACAGCGGTTTACGGGCGAAAACTGGCAAAATTTCGCTGATCACACCCAGGCCAGTCAACACGAACACATAAACCACGGGGTGCGAGTAGAACCAAAACAGGTGTTGGAACAAAACCACATCGCCGCCCTTGGCCGGGTCAAAGAAACCCATGCCAAAGAGACGCTGGAACGAAGCCATCAGAAATGAGAGACCGATCAACTGCGTGGCACCGAACTGAATAATGGCGGTGGAAAAGGCCGTCCAGGCGAAGACCGGGGTTTTGAAGAGGGTCATTCCCTGGGCGCGCATCGTTAGGAAAGTGACGATGATATTGATCGAGCCGAGGATACCGGAGAAACCATTGAGGAAGATACCCAGGTAAAACATCTGGACACCGAGAGGGGCGCGCGTACTCAGGGGCGGGTATCCCACCCAACCGGTATCGAACCCACCAAAAGCCACAGAGGAGAGCAGGATGATCCCCGCGGGTACGGCAATCCAGAACGAGAGGCCGTTCAAACGCGGGAAAGCCATATCCTGCGCGCCGATCATCAGCGGCATCAGATAATTCGACATGGCGGCCACACCCATCAATATCGAGGCGATCATCACGATACCGTGCAAACTAAAGCTGGTGGCAAAACCCGTCAACCCCAGCAAGGAGGTGGCGCTGGTGGATGTGAACATTTGCAGGCCGGGTGAGGCCAATTCGATGCGAAAGAGCAGAGCAAAAGTGCCGCCCACGGTGAGCAACAACAGAGACCAGATACCATACTGTATCCCGATGATTTTGTGATCGACTGAGAAGCCCAGATAACGCTGGAGGGGCGTCCAATCTTCGGGGTCATGCGGGTGCGAGGTGATTTCTTGGCCGCTAGCGATTTTGAACCAATCGTTGAAAGCACCAACGCCGATCAGAAAACCCAGGAAACCCGCGATCATAGCAAAGTACAAAGTAGGTTCGGGGTTCCAACCCAAACCCAAAATCAGCCGAAGCAAGGCAAAAAATCCCAGTCCCAACGCGGTACCGAATACCTGGCCGATCAGGCCGCGCACCACGCCATACGATAAAATGCCAATTTTTTTCTTTTCAGTCATTTTGATTTCCTCCCGCATTACTTATCACTCAAACTCATAATGAAATCGATCACATCTTTGATTTGCTGGTCGCTGAGTTGATCGGCAAAATTCTGGGGCATCGCCGGCGGAAAACCGGCAACGATCTGCGATGTGGGATTGATGATTGAGTTGTAGAAATAATCCGCATCGGCCAGCACGGTGGTGCCATCGGCCAGTTCCACGGTGCGCCCGAAAGAATCTAAGAAACTGGGACCAACCAAGGGGCTACCATCCAGGGTGTGGCAGGCTTTGCAGCCATAAGATTCATAAACTTTTTGGCCGCGCGCTACAGGATCATCGGCAATCGCGGCTTCAGCCGAAAGCCAGGTGTTGAAATCGCCTTCGGAAACCACTTTTACATCGGCCAGCATGTACGTGTGCTGCAAACCGCAAACTTCGGCGCAACGCACGGTGTAATCGCCGATTTCGGTGGGGGTAATGCGGAGTTCCGTGGTGCTACCGGGCATCAGATCTTGCTTGACGCGAAATTCTGGCACCCAGAAGGAGTGCAACACATCCATTGATTCCATTTCCAACAGAGCTTGCTGGCCTTTGGGCAAATATAAAACATCCGAAACCACGCCGGCTTCGGGATATTCAAAACGCCAAGCCCACTGCTGACCAATGACTTTCACTTCCATCGCCCCGGGATCAACCGCCGTCACTTTCGAGAGGGTATTGGCGCCTAAAACAGCCACACTCAAAACTGTGATCAACGGCACGACCGTCCAGGTGATTTCCAAGGCATTGTTACCCTCGATATGCTCGGCATCGCTTTCATCCCCCTCTTTGCGGCGAAAAACGATGATACTATAGAGCATAAAACCCACGATCAAGGCAAACAAAAAGGCGATAATCCACGTATGCACCTGAAAGAGTCCATCAATATACTGGCCTTGCAAACTTGCCACATCAGGCAATAATCCCAGTGTATTGAGCGCTAACCCAACCAAGGCAGTCAAGATTACCACCAAGACAGCCACACCAATGAAATGTTTCATGCGCATTACCCTCACCAAATTAGAGTTACTGGATAAATATACCAAAATAAATCTTATTTGTCACTATATTTCTATGAGAAATTGATAAAAATTAAAAAAATGTGGTGTTCAAAGTTGCCTACAACTTTGAACACCACAAATTGCTCCAGAAAATATTGTGATTAGCTAGCCTTCAAAATGGATAAGACCTCGGCACTGTGTTCGGCTGGTTTTACATTTTCAAAAACGTGTTGGATAACCCCAACCACATCGATGAGAAAGGTCGTGCGATAGACGCCATCGTATTCGCGGCCCATGAACTTTTTCCGCCCCCAGACTCCGTACTGCTCGCAAACTTGATGGTCAGTATCCGCTAAAAGCGTGAAAGGAAGCGCGTACTTGGCCTTAAATTTGGTGTGTTTTTGAGGTGTATCTGGACTAACCCCTAAGATCACCACTCCCGCATTTTGATAGGCTGTGTAATCATCGCGGAAGCTGCAGGCTTCGGTGGTACAGCCGGGCGTATC
>DOTA01000515.1 GCA_003513015.1 Chloroflexota bacterium | reverse complement strand
AGTTGGTGCGTTGGGTATTGTTCATTTATTCCTCTCAGTTTCGTTGCTTTTGCCCTGCTGAACAGAAAGTAATTCAGCATATAAGCTTTCGATTTGGGCAATCATATTACGCAAATCATATTCCTGGGTGATATACTGCCGCCCATTTTGCCCCAAGGTTTTGCGTAGCAATGGGTTTTGCAGTAATTCAAGGCAATAAGCTGCCATACCGTCCAAATCACCGGGAGTACACAGGTAGCCGGTCTCACCATGCTGGATGGCTTCGACGGTGCCATCAGCACGGTTGGCTACCACGGGCAAGCCCATCGCCATAGCCTGCGGAATGACGCGGGGCAACCCTTCCCAGAGAGAAGTCAGCAGAAAAACATCCATAGCAGCCATCAGACGAGGCACATCGCGGCGCAGGCCGGTGAGAACGGTGCGCTGCTTAAGCCCGGTGGCTTGTAACTGCGCTTCGATTTCCGAGCGTAGAGGGCCATCACCCACGAGCAAAAAATGGCAATCGGGCACAACATCCGCGACCCGGCTGGCGACCTGAACCCAATCGAGGGGGTTCTTTTGAGGGGAAAAGCGCCCCACATTCCCAAGGACGGGAACACTCTCAGGGATTCCCAACTCAACCCGAAGCCGGGCACGCTCTTCCACGCCAAAGGGGTGAAAATCAGCCAAGGGGATGGCACTTCGAATCAAGCGGTATTGCTCCGGGCGGCCAATCCCCTCCTTCAAACCTTTTTCGATATCGCGCTCGGTAACCACGATCATAGTATTGGTGAATTGGGCCGCCCACTTTTCCAGCACGATATAGGTTTTCCGCAGCCAGGAAGCCATGTGATCGTGAAAGCTCCAGCCGTGGACGGTGTGGATGATGATGGATGTGCCCGCCAAACGCGCCGCCAGTCGTCCAAGCAACCCGGCTTTGGAACTGTGGGTGTGGACGATGCTAAACCCTCCGATTTTGATGAGGCGGTAAAGTTTCCAGGTAGCGATGAAATCGTTGAGGGGGCTGATCTCTCGCCGCAGTTGGGGCAGGATAGTAAGCGGGATGCCGCGCCCCCTGATTTCTTCGATGAGGCTGCCTTCGCTGCCGGTTTGGGGACCAGAGACGATTTCGATGTAAAAATGCTCGCGGTCAAGCAGCGCGGCAGTGAACATGGTGTTTTCTTGCGCGCCGCCAACAATCAGGCGGGTGATGGGATGAAGGACTCGAATCATAGGTTGATGAGGATTTGAGTATAAAGTTCTTCGAATTTTCGGGCCGTCTCTTGAATAGAAAAATACTTTTCAACGCGCTGCCTTCCAGCTAACCCCATACGTTGGCGTTCGATTGGGTTGGCGGCAAGCTGCAAAATTGCACCAGCCAAGGCTTGAGGGTTACGAGGGGGAACCAAAACGCCAGTTTCACCATCAACGACAACTTCCGGATTCCCACCAACGTCCGTGGCAATAACAGGGAGACCCGCGGCCATGGCTTCGAGAATCGCTAGAGATATACCCTCCCAATCAGAGGCCAGCACAAAAATATCGGCATGGAAAAGCCAGGGATACACATTCTGTTGGAGGCCCACAAAAGAGACACGATCCTGAATCTCAAGCTTGATGCTTTCGGCTATCAGGCTATTAAGTTGATCTCCNNGGCGGGGTCAAGTTTTTCCAGTGCTTCCAACAAGCAATGTTGACCTTTTTCTGGGGAGAGTCGCCCCACACAGACCAAAGTAAGTTTTCCATCAGGCACAGGCCATTCAATAGGGCGAGAATCAACCAAACTGTCAGGAAAAGGAATGCCATTATAAATAACATCGATTTTGGTTGGTGAAACTTTTTCTCGGGTTTTCAAAATCTCAGCGACGGCCTCACAGGTACTCACATAGCGATATGTCCAGGATGAAAGCAGGCGATCCACACAAACACGCAAATTTGAGCGGGTTGATTCTGGACCATGTTGGTGCACAATCACAGGGGCGACATGCCCCCAATGGGCAACGAAACGGGCTAAAATGCCAGCGTGGTACAGGTGGGTGTGAATGATGGCTGGTGGGTCTTGCATCCAAAGTTTATTGAGGCGGAAAATGATACCAAAATCGAATTTATTTTTGAGATCTAATTCAATAACGGGAACACCTTGATGTCGAAGGTCTGCGATTAATGGCCCACCATTTATCAGCGTGATGATATGCAAATCCCAACCAGCATAGCGTATGAGAGGCGCCATTTGAGTCAGAAATATTTCTGTACCCCCTACGGTATTCAGTTCTGTCACCAGCCAATCAACACGTTTCTGCATCTGCTTTTTCTCGCAATACGGATTGGATAGTTTGCTGCATGCGATTGGCCCGCGCCTGCCAGCTGTGTTCTTGCGCGGCCTGACGACGTGCATCACGTAAGGAAGGTGATTCCGTTTCCAGGGCAGTAGTTATCGCTTCTGTGAAAATTTCGGCTATAGAGCGATCTTGATACTGTAGGTTATCAACTTTGTAAATCCATGGCTTGAGTTGGGCTATTTCCGGCAAATTTACGCTGACAATGGGGTTACCCACCGCCAAATATTCATAGGCTTTTATAGGACTAATGGCGCGCGTCATTTCGGTAAGCACATAGGGAATCAGAGCAATATCCGCACCATTGAGCAAAGTTGGGAGATCAGCGAAGAGTTGTTTTCCCAGGTAATATACATTGGGCAATGCTAAAAGCGGAGCAAAATCTCTCTGTGACGAGCGCATTTGACCGATGAGTACCAAACTCCAATTTGGATTCTGGCTCATGACGTGATACAGTAAATCGTGGTCAATACGCGCATCCAATGTGCCCATTAGAACCAATCTGGGATGTGGGATGGCGCTAATGGTGGGATGAATTTGATCTGTTGATTGAAAATGGGCAACATCCGCTGCACTGGGTATTAGCTCGATCGGCCTGCGTGTAAGTGGCGCATATCGTTTGCGTAGGCCATCGGCATGTACAAACACTTGATCAACTTCTCGCAGCAGGGCATTTTCTTGGGCGAGCATTATTTTTTGCTTACGCCCTTTCTGATCACCGGCAAAGTGCTCGATACAGTGATAAATCGATAACTTTTCCGAAAATTGACCGATGAGCGGTGCAGATTGGGGTGGATACATCCACAGAATGGGATATGTAAAACCAAGTTGATTTAATATTGGCTTTAGACGAGCGCTCAAATAGCGCTGCCCCCATTTATTCAGAATCAAAGAATAATAGCGACCAGGATACATCAGAGGTGGTTGCCAGCGCCACAGATTTAGCTGGATTTGAACAGGAGCAGATTCTCTGAAAGCCGAAATCTTCCTGCGGCGCATATTTTTATCGCGCAATAGATGTTCCAGCCCAACCTGCCGCTCAACAAAGAGAACCCGATGGCCTTTCGATACCATCTGTAACATAATTTGCTGGCGGCTGCCCCAAATTTCGTCCCAATCGGTGGTGGAAATGCAGATGATATCCACTATCTTCTGCTTTCCTGGGCTACTTTTTGATACAGGTTTTCATATTGGTTGGCGACGGCTTGCAGGGAGAAGTTTTCCTGGGCATATTTGCGACCTTGCTTTCCCAAGCATTGGCGCAGGCTTTCATCTCCCAATAAATGGTTCGTTAATTGGGCGAAGGAGACCGGGTTGTCGCGCTCCGCGAGCAAGCCAGTCTGCCCATCGATTACTATCTCTCGCAGCCCACCGACTGGGTTAGAGATTACGGGCACATAACATGCCAGCGCCTCCATCGCCATACGCCCCAGGCCCTCGCTTTCGGATGTCACCAGTAATAGGCGGGAACGTTCCAGCCAGGTGAACACTTCATCCGCAGGGATATCTCCGGTGGTGTGAATCTGGATGCCCATCCGGCGCAGGCGTTGGACCTGTGCATCAACGTTTTCCTGGTAAGGACCCGACTTGGGATGCCCGCCGATCATCAACGCCCGGAGTTGGCCGCGCTGCTGGTAAAGCCTCTCACAAACCTGCAAAAACAGTAAGTGTCCTTTGACCGGATGGATGCGCCCCAGAATAGCAACATCGAACTCTTTTCCAAGCGCAAAATGATCCATCTCTGGCAAAACACTTCCAGGATAGATCACTTGGCTAGGATGATGTAGCGCAACTTGCACCGCTTTGCTGATCGAAACCCGGTAGCGGGCGTATATCGGTCCGGAACGGCGAATGCTATAGACTGAATGATAGGTTTCCACACAACGGTTTAGATGGGTCAAATAAGGGATTTTACGCCGCAAATTGTGATAACCATCCAATTGGATAACCTCGTTTTTTAGTAATTTCTTCGGTTGTGATACAGACACCGCAACTGCGTCCAATTCTGCCAGCAGCGATGGTGCCACATGGCTTGGATCAATGCGGTGAGAATGTAAACAATAGGAAACATCGTGCCCGCGCAGGGACATTTCTTTAGCCAGTTGCACAAGAAAAGTTTGAGCGCCACCCATTGCCAAGTCGAGCAGGGAAAATCCAATCCGCATAGAAAATAACCTACCTGTTCAACAATTCCCAAAAAATCTGCGCATATTTTGACGCCGAATTTTCTAATGAAAATCGTTCTTCTATCGTTTTCCGTCCAGCATCGCCTAAGCGTCGAAAAAGGTCAGGCTGTATAAGGAGTTGTTCGATAGATTCACAAAGGGCCCCAACATCATCGCTGGGAATTAATAAACCATTTTCCCTATCTCGGATCAATTCCGAGATAGCCCCAACGCGGGTTGAAATCACCGGTTTATTGCAGGCCATCGCTTCAATTAAGGAATTAGGGATTCCCTCATCCTTAGAGACACAGGTGCCAATATCAAAACCCTTTACCAGCGGTAGGGGATCCTCGGAATAGCCGGCAAAATGAACATATTCGTCCAGATGGTAGCGCGCTACTTTTTCGCGCAACATTTTTTCAACCGGTTCGGCACCCGGCAAATGTGAATCGCCGCCAACCAGAACCAAACGCAGTTGTGGGTAGTTTGGTGCCAGTTGGGCCAGCGCTTCGATTAACATTTCCAGGTTTTGACCCCGGCCAAACCGGCTGGCGCGCCCGATGATGCAGGTCGATGGCGAAAAAAACCTGTGGGGCACGGCCTGATCCGCCATTTGCAGATCGATACCGTTGTAAATTACTCGAATTTTTTCACTCGGCAGCATATCCGAAATCGCATGTGCCCCCATTTCGGTTGATGCGATCACCAGATCAAGTCCAAATTTCGGTGCTCGCCGCCAGCTGCGCGGTCCGCCTAAGCGCTCAATGATGTACGGAACACCAGCCGCCAGGGCGGCGTCAATCGGCCAGCGCTCATTATGTACCTGCACAATGTCGATATGGTGCTTTTGCAAATAGCTGATCATTTGCGCCGGGTTGGGCAAGAATGCAAATACGCCTGCCTCTTCAAACTTGGGGAGGGTGTTGGGCATTATTGTAGCCAGGAAGTAAAAATCGAACTGGGTTTTTAAATGGGTAGCCAGCCTGTAAAGCCAGTTTTCTATACCGCCGATATGAAAATCAAATAATACAAAAGCTACCCTCGGTTTTTGGTTTGACTGGGGAGGAAATATGCGGCGTTGGGCTTGGGATGCTTTGCGTAAAGTTACTGCCGCATAATAACGAGGTCTCTCGCCCAATCTTGAAAATGTTTGCCGGATGGATGGCTTATTTTTTGCGTTCATCTCGGTTTTCAGGTTGATTGGCGCTTGATCTGGGAGGCCAAGTGCTTGAAGATAATTTGCTGTCATCGTGTGTAGGTTGAGATGTTCCTCAGCCTGCTGGCGAGCGAGCCGGGAAAGGTGGTTCCTGTGGCGAAAAGCATTTTGAGCTGCATCTGCCATCGCATCGATAAAATCCTGGTCATAGCTCCAGGGTTTGCTTTCAAAGATGACACCTCCCCCGGCGACAATTTCGGCCGTGCCGCCGAAGTTCGGAGCGACTACGGGAACACCACAAGCCAACGCTTCGCTAACAACATTGGGGCACGCATCGCCGCTAACCGGATGAATCAAGATATCCATCTGTTGATAAAAGGCTGGCAAGGATTCCGGCGCTACAAATGTTTTATATTCAATCGACGTATTGAATTGGGGATCATTTTGATATATCTCTAGAACCTGGCTGCATTCCTTATCCATACTGCCGATAATCAGCAAGCGGTGGGGAAAATTGAGCCGCTTTGACATTTCGAACAGCGTTTCAAGCCGGTAGCGGTAACGCAAGATGCCAATCGTACCAATTGTAAATGGACGCTCGAACGGTGAGGTTGCAGGTTTGAAGCGTTCTAGGTCAACACCATTATAAATGATTGCATAGCCGGCTTGGCGCTCGGATAGATTTTGATCCAGAATGTACTTTGCCCATTGCGATTGATAGATTACGGTGGGCGAGATTTCAAGCCCACGCGCAATCGATGCATTAGTCACATGGTGGATGGGCTTCATTTTGAGGTCCATTGCTTGGAACCATGCTGGCAAGTAACCGTTTGCGACCCGGTACCCAATATTCCTGCTTCGAGTAAGTGCGATATCCATATCGGCCGTTTGGATAACGAATAAACTCGCTGACCAATCGTCATCAATATTGACAGTAACCTGGTAGCCGCGTTTAGCAAGGGCAAATTCAAAACGCTGGCTCCAAACGTGCGGTCCTCCTCGCCCGCTATTTAAATGGTTCAGGAATATTTTTGTCATTCGTATCTAATAAATATTTTTGCGCGAACTCGACCCATTCATCAGGTGTGACGCCGCGTCGATGCTGACCGGTCGTTTTGCGAATGCCCCGGCCAAGATGNNGTTTCTGAATGGGGAGCTAACCGGGATGCGCTTTACCAATTCGGGTTCAGTAAAGGTGTTTTGACATCCATAAACGTCATACCCCACACGCCGTAACTCGACCGTCACCCGGTCGCCAACATCGTAGTTTGGTAGATCGGGTAAAAAATCCAGTTCAAGTTTCTGAAATAGCTGGAAATCGACCACATAACCCAAGACATGCAATACGCCATCCGGAACACGGTTGGTCTGAAGCAAAACCCCGGAAGCAGCAATTTTGTGGTTAAGTTTCGACATTAGAAAATTTATCCAGTCAGGATGACACGGCATGGTGTCCATATGGATCGGCATCAGGAACCGTGTTTGAGGGTTGATCAGACGGATTGCCAATTCCAGCCCAATTGCATTCGCATAACTACCCCATTTTTGCTGTCTTCTTGCGTATCGCCAGCGATGCCAAAAACGGATCTCCTGCGGTGGAATTGGGTGCGTATGGTTCAACACCAGATTAATACCAGGTTGGTTATACAACCATTCCGAATTCTTTTTAGGGGAATCATTATCAACCACCCATAACTCGTAAGGGGTAGACGTATAGGTGCGTATGGTTTGTAAACAGGTATTGAGGATTTTACTGGCCATCGGATTGGGTTGATAAGCGACAATAACCAACCGCGGATATTCATATGGCAAGGATACGCGCCGGTATACTTCCAAGTTATATATTCTTTGATCAACGGTCACAGAAGTATATTCTGGTAATGGGGTGATGATTTCATTCATGCGCTTACATCTTTGCCGCCCCAGAAATGGAATCATTTCTGGGCGATGATTTGGTAGCTAAAGGGAAATCTTTGATGACCAATCGGGATAATCGTTACTTGAAGAAACCCGGCTTCTTGTACCAATAGTTGCTGTAATCCATCCGCTGTAAATCGCCAGTAATCTTTTACATATTCGTTGCCGTGTAGATAATAGTTGAATGGGACGGTTAATAACAAAATGCCTCCCGATTTTAGCAAGCTGTGCAACTCTTTTATAGCAATCCAGGGACGTTCCACGTGTTCCAGAACATCCGTGCAGATCACAAAATCAAAACTACTGGGAGAAAAGGATGCAGTTAATTGATGGATATTGCTGACTACATCCACATTGGCTCCTTCGAAACAGTCCGTAGTGGTGTACTCACAACGATCGGCAAACAGCTGGCGCGGGTATTCCCACATGCCGACACCCACATCCAGCACCTTGCCGTGGATTTTATCCTGCCAGCTTTCCAGGAATTCGATAATATTGATGCGTGTGAATGTATAAAAAGCGCCCCGATATATTTTCCCGGGTGGGTGTACCAACACAGGCAATAAAAAATTGTACAAGCTACTATACAGGTGTTTGATGAATGGATAAACAACCTTTGTGATATTTTTCAAATTCAAACCGCTCCGTCTAATTGTATGAAATGTTTACGATTACCCCTGCCGCGTCATTTGAGTTTAAATATTGTCCTGGCTACCGAGAAACTGCCATAGGTCGAAATTTCTTCTCCGCAGAAAATTACCTCATTTACATGGTCTCCAAACAGGCTTATCAGGTTCTCACAACTGCCCAGGTCAATCAGGTCTGCTCCTTTCGTCTGATAACGGATAGGCACCTCGATAATAACCGCAGCTCCAGGTAAACTGACGCGCAGGATTTCACCGACAACTTGTTGGATGTCATACGCATGTTCCAAACAATGACTGCTGTAAATCAGATCGAACTGCTGGTCTGGGAAAGTCATTTGGTGCATGTCCATCACCAAAACGGATTCATCTTCGCTGAATAAGTCAATCCCGATAACATTTTTAGCGCCCAGGTTTCGCCAATAATCGATTTCGGCTTTGTTGCGGGCGCCGATGCACAACATGGATTCGTGCTCGGTGAGGTTGATATGCTGAGTGACTTCATCGATCATATCGATGGCGCGTTTTGGCAACGCAGAGTCTTTTTTTAAGATTGTGCGTTGTAATTGTAAATCCAGGTAGCTGTGATATTCTGGCGATTTTTGCCAGCTTTTGGGCTGGATAAATTTGCGATGATAGGTTGTCAGTAACATGGATTTTAGTCTGCGAACCGATTGGATAGCAGTCGATATACCTCGTTTCAGGATCATCATTTTATCGGTTTGAGCGTTGCATGGATTCCATAACAAGGGATCAAGTAACAAAAGTTTTCTTCGTAGAGTTCTTGCCACCAAGGAGAGAGGTTAAAAACTTTTTGCGCCAAACGCTTAAAAAGTTTTCTTGTCCGCCAGGGGGAAGTGAATCTCAGCTTTACATCGATCGTTTCGAAGCCGAACGTATGGTAAAAACCAGGCACCCTGCGATGAAAACGATGTTGCGAAGTTGAAAAATACTCAAATGTATACAAGCCAAAAAATCGTTGGTGGGTGTAATCCGAATAATAATACGGATTCGAAAAATGCGGCACAAATAAATACTTTCGGCCTTCTGGTTTTAAAACTCGCCAGATTTCAAACATTAAATCTTCCAAGTTATTCACATGTTCAAGAAGGCTTTTTGAATAGATTTCATCAACTGAGTTATCGGGCAAGAACGGTAAACCATTTTCCAGATCGGCGACAATATCTACCCCAGGCAAGTCCATTACATCAACCCCGATCCGCCCTGCTTTTTTATTGGGCCCGCAGCCAAGTTCGATGATCAGCGAAGTCTGTTCAATAAGCAACTTATTTAAGTCGATTCGGATGATTGTATCCATGCGATCCTTAGTTCGTTATTTTTGTGCGCTTAACTTCCACCGTGAAGAGCCATATCCCCGCGATTGATAAAATCAAACCGGCGATCAAGCGCCCCGCGGCAGCCCCGTAAGCTCCCCATCTGATAACAAATAAGGCGGGGGCGATGACACCCACAATGGCTGATAAAACACGCATGTAGTATTGTTTTTTTTCATCTTGCTGCATGCGAAAATATAGCTCTGCGAAACCGCCCGGGATGGTGATAACTGCTGTAGCAATCAAAATATCCATATAGCCCAAGCTACTGGCGTATTCGGCCGGCAGGATGATGGGGATCAACCAATGAGCGAGTGCCGATATAAAAACACCCATCATGATAAACCCCACCCAAACCAGGCATCCTTCCAGGAAGAAACGTTGCTGTTGGCGTACGATGGGCAATCGTACCAAACGCGGATAACGAACAGTCACATAAATATTCCATAATCGTTTGAACTGTTCATACACCATCAAAGCAATCGAATAATCGGCCATGGTGGTCAGCGGCAGCAACGCGCCAACCAGGAAAGCATCTGTTCGGGTTTGCAAAATGCTGATCGTGTTCAAAGCAGTCTGGTGCTTACCGTAGCGGAGCATTTCGCGCTCATCGTCAGCGGATAAAACCGGGGTATTTTCATCGTGCAGTTGTTTCCAGATCCAGATGCCGTAAACGATCAGCATGATGGCTGTCGCCAATTGGTTCGCCCCGTAAAAGGTGACCACCTGGCTGAGCCACCAATTAGAGAAAAGCAGCGGTATGAAACCCGCAAAATCTGTTATGCTTTCGAAAATTCGATACCAAAATAGATCTTTATACTGCTCACGGGAACCGAGTGCGCCGGCGGTTGCCGTAAGGCCATTCGTGGCCGGGAAAAACAGGCCACTGATAAGAAAGATCCAAGCGAGCATCGTTTCGCCTCGCTGCAACCAGTAAACTGCGCCTACCAGTAATAACGCACCGCTAAGCAGCGACCACTTAATGCGGTAGCGAAGGTTGATGACAAATGCCCAAGACTCGCCTTTGGACATATAATGATAGGATGCAAAATCAAGACCTGGATAAGACAACAAGCGCGCAAATGGCAGCCAGGAGGCGACTACACCGATCATCCCTACCTGATCTTTTGGGATGAACCAAGTGATGGCGGGGGTGCGAATTAACCCCAAGCCAATTACGATCATATTGGCAAGCAGCAAAAGCCCGCTATTTTGTAAAAAGCCCTTGTTGTTTAACCGGCTCCAGATCGCCTGGCGTAAATTAAAACTTTGGTTGGTGGTCATTATTCCTCGACTGGTCTATTATAATTGCTTGCGCCCAGATTGAATTTAACGTTTACCCACTCAGAAAAATGACCAATTCTTATCACAGATTGATTGATGAAATCAATGCTGCCCTCAACAAACGCGCAGCATCTTACCCCCTTCGCGATCAGAGCTACGCTAATCTGGTTGAAATAATTGAACAACTTTCTTCTTTTTTATTAGAAAATACCCGTTTTGACGAATTCGCTCCTCAATTTGTTCTGCCAGATGATGTGTATTTTCTGAATGCTTTGTATTCATTTTCTGCCCACCCCATTTTTATCTGTGGCTCAATGAAATCCGGAACTTCGCTGCTTACACAATTGTTAGATGGCCATCCGGCGCTATTTGTGATGCCCAGCGACTCGCACTATGTTAACCAAAAAAGAAAATGGCAGCGAGAAGAGTTTTCAGAAATCGCCCGCTATTGGCTGAACAGAATGATCAATCCAAGCGGTAAGGAGCCGTTTTGGTTTTTAGGGCCAGAGCGGGCAAAGTTGGAAAGTTTTTTGCAAATTTTGCGATATTTGCTCCGCAACACCTGCCTGGATGTCTTCGTTTGTGTAATGTTGGCGTCTTGTAGCGTTAGTAAGGATGTTAATGAACTTCCCCGTCTTCAATATTGGGTTGAAAAAACGCCCGGTAACGAGAGTGCAGCGCTCGACCTTGCAAACCAATATCCAAGAGCGAAATTTATCCATATCTTACGTGATCCCTTGGAAAATATCGCTTCACTAAAAAAACTGGCTGCGTTGCGTAAGAATCCATTTTATGCGGTTAATTATGCAGTTGCCTTGAAACGCAGTTTCCACCTGGCTACAGAAAACCAACGTGTATTGGGTGAATCGCGCTACATGGTTGTGCGTTATGAGGATTTAGTTTCACTCCCACGACAGATAATGGAGGATATAACTCGCTTTTTGGGAATTGCTTATAACGAAAGCCTGCTTACACCAACCGAGAATGACCGCCTGGCTGGTTCCAATTCTATGTTTGCTGACCGGCGCGTGACTGGACAAA
Source organism: Chloroflexota bacterium (assembly GCA_003513015.1). GTDB lineage: Bacteria > Chloroflexota > Anaerolineae > Anaerolineales > UBA11858 > UBA11858. The sequence goes on along the minus strand of DOTA01000515.1, from coordinate 5,776 downwards.
TTGTAAATCAGAGCCATGATGATCGCTATAAATTGATCTTGGATCAGCGAGAATTACGAGAAATTGTTACAATTCTTTATGATGATGCAGTAAAGCGGGGATATCCTTGGCAGAGCAAGAACATCGTTGGCTACCGAAAGGGTTGGATATATCATCTCTTTTTGCAGGGGTATAGGGTATGGAATGCGACCCGGATTCGGTTTTTGGGTGCGATGAGATTTATAGCTCATCGCAAGCATTAGTTGAGACGCTTACCATAAACCCAGGTAAAATGGGTTTTATGGTAAGATAACGCGCAATTATCTTACCGCGCAAGGATTTTCAGGTATATCTATGCCCACAAAACTTAGCCGTTATGCCCAAGGCATCATGGAAGCTGCCTGGATTGCAGCCCTCATCCTGACCCCTCTTTTCTTCAATAAATACTCCAGCCGCATTTTCGAGCCCGATAAAGCCACTTTATTGCGCACGCTAGCGCTGGTCATCTTGGGGGCCTGGCTCGTCAAAGTTGCCGAAACCGGATTTTCAAACGCAAATACAACCCGAAAAGATCAATTGCTTCAGGTTCTAAAAACACCTATCGTGGCATTTGTTTTGGCAACCTTTATTGTTTATCTACTGGCTACGCTCTTGAGCGTTACTCCGCACATCAGTTTTTGGGGATCATATCAACGCTTGCAAGGATTTTATACAACCAGCGCTTACCTGGTTGTTTTTGCGTCTATGGCGGCAAATCTGCGAAAACGCGCCCAGGTAGATCGCCTGATCCTCACGGCTATTCTGGCAAGTTTACCCGTCAGCCTGTATGGTGTTCTCCAAAAATACGGAATTGACCCCATTCCCTGGGGAGGAGATGTAACCACCCGGGTGGCCTCCCATATGGGAAACTCGATTTTCGTGGCGGCTTATTTAATTATGGTATTCCCCCTAACGGTTGGGCGCATCGTTGATTCATTTAGATCAATTCTCAAAGAAGAACAAAATCTCGCACGCCACATTGCCCGCTCAACTGTGTATATTTTCATTGCGGCGCTGCAACTCATCGCCATTTATTTTAGTCAGAGCCGCGGCCCATTTTTGGGATTGTTGGCCGGTTCCTTCTTCCTCTTTATTTTGCTTTCATTGCACTGGCGCCAACGCTGGCTGATTGGAGTCATTGCAATTGTGGGTATCGCAGCAGGGGCATTTTTGGTTTTACTGAACATTCAAGGTGGACCCCTGGAAAGCATTCGCACCGCTCCTTGGGTAGGTCGTTTCAGCCAGGTTTTTAATATGGATAACCGCAACAGCCAGACGCGTATTCTCATCTGGCAGGGAGCCTCGCAAATGGTCGCGCCCCACGATCCCCTGGAATTTCCAGATGGTCACACGGACCCCTGGAATTTCATCCGCCCTTTGATTGGGTACGGTCCCGAAACCATGCACATGGCCTACAACCCCTTTTACCCGCCCGAACTGGCCCATGTTGAGAAACGCAATGCTTCGCCAGATCGCTCCCACAATGAAACCTGGGATTCGCTGGTCATTACGGGTGGGTTAGGGCTGGCGGTTTACCTGGGTTTGTTTGCCGCGGTATTTTATTATGGTTTGAAATCGTTAGGTTTGATCAATTCTAAAAAACAAAAAACGCTATATTTCGCACTTTATTTTGGTGGCGGTCTGATTAGTGCGATCATTTTTTATTTCTGGCAAGGGATTAACTTTTTTGGTGTGGCCTTGCCCTTCGGTGTGATCTTGGGCCTGATTGGCTACCTAACTCTCAGCGCTTTGTTTGCCAAACCCAATACGGAAAATGATAAATTTAGTTCGGCGCGCTCCATCACGATGATTGTATTGTTGGCTGCCATTATGGCGCACTTTGTTGAAATCAACTTTGGCATCGCCATCGTAGCCACCCGTACCTATTTTTACACGTATGCCGCTCTGCTGCTGGCTGTGGGGTATCTGCTCCCACAACGCGGCGAATATCTGCGGGAAGCAGTATCAGCTCAGGATACGGCTGCCCTCAAAAAACATCGAAAAAACAAAAAATTCCAGCCAGAAAATGTAAAGGAACCCATCTGGAATCGTCCGGTTGCGGTTGGCAGCCTGGTGACCAGTTTATTGCTGCTCCCCTTGATGTACGAGTACATTTCGAATATCAACGGCGGTACTTCTGCTACACAAATTTTGTGGTCTTCGCTGACACGCGTCAACACAGATGCCATCTCTTATGGCGTTCTGGCTTTATTACTGACCACCTGGTTCGCAGGGAGTATTCTCTTCGCCAGCGAAAATGGCACCAATAAGGGCAATTCATTCAAAAACTTTACCACGATTTTATTGGCTTCTGGAGGCATCGGGTTGGTCTATGCCCTCTGGCTTTCAGGCGCGCTCGCCAGTTTGGTGCGCAATGTGCCGCAAAACATCGACGATGTGATGGCCCAAGCAGGATCATTTGAGGGGCTTCTCACTCAGTTCTATTTCTTTACGCTCATGCTTGTATTTGCTCTGGCGGCTTATCTCCCGGATGAATGGCCGCGCCCAGCCTTCAAACCCGCCTCGTTTGGGGTGATTTTAGCGCCTATTATGCTGATTCTGGTTTTAGTTTTAAGTTACTTTACAAATTGGCGCGTCATTCAGGCCGATACTGCCTTCAAACTGGCCGAACCTTTCGCCAGTAGCGGGCAATGGGCTGTTGCCAATTTGCTTTATCAGCGCGCCAAAGAATATGCTCCCGATGAAGATTATTATGATCTTTTCCTAGGGCGTGGCTACCTCGAACTCGCCAAAACCATCACGGATGATGCCCAAAAACAAGCGATTTTCGAAAATGCCGAAGCTGATCTCGTGAAAGCACAGCAGACAAATCCCCTAAACCCGGATCACACCGCTAACCTGGCGCGCCTCTATTCCTGGTGGGCACTCCAAACCCAGGATCAAACTGAACGGCAGACCCGTGGCCAAATTTCGGATAATTATTACAGCCGTGTGTTGGTACTCAGTCCCCACAACGCCCGCCTTTGGACGGAATGGGGCATCTTGTACCTGGATGTGTTGCAACAACCCGAGCGGGGTTTGGAATTGCTCGAAAAATCTCTGGAAATTGATGCGGAATATGATTGGACTTACGCACTCTTGGGCAATTATTACTTGCAAGCTGCCCGCCAAACCGACGACCCCGATGCCAAAGCGGAAGCCTTCCAAAAAGCGATTTCGAATTACCGCAAAGCCCTCGAATTTTCTCTTCCCAAGAACTTGAATTACTACTACGCGCTGGCTTCGATCTACCAGACCATGAACGATTTCGAAGGGGTTGTATCGGTGCTTCAAGAAAGCCTGCCATTTGCGACTACCAACAACGATATCTGGAAGATCGAAGAAAACCTGGCTGTCTTTACTTTCCAACTTGGCAGAAAGGTTGAAGCGCTGCAACATGCCCAAAACGCCTACCAAGCTGCCCCGGATACCGAAAAAGAGCGGCTAGCGCAACTCATTCAGCAGATAGAAACGGCTCCCTGATTGAAAAAACCATGCAACTGACCCTGCCTTTTTGGATCGCCCTGGCATTCAGCCTGCTTCTCGTCCCTCTGGTTCGAAAAATCAGCCTGCGCTTTGGGCTGGTAGATGCCCCCAAAGTAGATCGCTGGCACACCCGGCCAACCCCCAAAGTTGGGGGCATTGCCATGTTCGCCGCTTTCGCCCTGGCGTTTCTGATTGCGGCCCTGATCGAACCGCCCCAAGAAATTCACTGGGCTTTGCTGGTCGGATCACTGATCACCTTTTCCTTAGGGGTGTTGGACGATTTCAAGCACCTTTCGCCAGCCGCCAAACTTATCGGCCAAATCATCGCCGCCGCCATTGTGGTTTTCTTTGGCCGCAATCTCGATTTCTTTGACCTCGAGATTCTTAACATCATTTTTACCTTTGGCTGGCTGATCGGCATTACCAACGCCATCAACCTGCTCGACAACATGGATGGCCTGGCCGGTGGCGTGGCCCTGATCGCCGCGCTCGCGCTCAGCCTGATGTTTTGGCAAATCGGAGCTTTCAACCTGTTGCTAATTTCTTTGGCCTTGGGGGGCAGTATTCTGGGATTTCTGGTCTTCAACTTTCCTCCGGCCTCAATCTTTATGGGTGACGCGGGCAGCCTGTTTTTGGGTTTCACCCTGGCCTCCCTGGCAATTGCTCAAGTGCCGCGTGCTTCCAACCTGCTGGCCATTCTGGGGGTTCCTACACTTATCTTTTTATTGCCCATCCTGGATACTACCATGGTTACGATCACGCGCATCCTGCGGGGGCAGTCGCCCGCTCAAGGAGGCAGAGATCACACATCTCACCGGTTGATCGCCTTTGGGCTATCAGAACGCCAAACGGTGCTGGCACTCTATGGGGTGGCACTCCTCTCTGGAATCCTCGGGACCTTGCTCGAATCCATCGATTACAACATTAGTCTCATACTCATCCCGCTCCTGCTCCTGGTCATGACTCTCCTGACAGCCTTCCTGGGCCGCATTAAAGTTGTCAAATCAGCCAACGCCGCCGAACACCCCGGCATGATGACCCGGCTGGTCATTGGTTTAACTGGCCGTGGGCGCATTCTCGAAATCGCGCTTGATCTCGTCATTATCAGCGTGGCCTATTATCTGGCCTTCTGGCTCTATTACGGCTTTGGTGCCGATGTTATCAGCATCAATATTTTCGTCAATTCGTTGCCACTGGCCCTGGTAGCAGCGTACATTTCATTTTTCGCCTTCGGCATTTATTCTGGGGTTTGGCAATATATCAGTTTGAGCGACCTGCTCCGCTTTTTCTGGGCTGTTATCGGCTGTGGCATTTTTATTGGGGTCAGCTCGGTTTTTCTATATCCCCACCAATATCCCCACACAGCCATTTTCTTGTTCTGCGTTTTTCTCTTCCTGGGGCTGGCAACCTCGCGGGCCTCTTTCCGCTTCCTCGATCAACTCTATAACCGCCAGACCCATATAACGGAAAACAGTGCGGCTGTTTTCATCTTCGGCGCCGAAGATGCTGGCGTAATGGCCCAACAATGGCTTTCCAACCAATCTGAATTCAAGTACAAAGTCGCTGGTTTTCTCGACAACGACCCCTTCAAACGTGGCCGCCAAATTTTTGGTATCACGGTTTTGGGTGGTCTGGATGACCTGGAATCAATCATCATCAAAAACCCGGTTCAAGGCATTATTCTGCCCTCCGACGAAATGCTGACCAATTTCCAGGCCTCCGCTGATGCGCTGAAAATATGTAAGAAACATGGAATTTGGCTCAAACGCCTGCGCATCAGTTTCGAGAATATCGAATAAACCCCAAAGGAAAAACCGATGGCTTCCAGGTTGACTCCGCGCTTCGAAGATGCTCTCAGCTTTGCAACCCAACTGCACGCCCAGCAAACCCGCAAAGGGAAGCAGACCCCTTATATCGCCCACCTTTTGAGTGTCGCCGCCCTGGTGCTCGAAGCCGGTGCCGATGAAGATGTTGCCATCGCCGCCCTGCTGCACGACNNTATGGCGAGCGCGTGGCCAACATTGTGGATTCTTGCAGCGACGCCTACACCATCCCCAAACCACCCTGGCGAGAACGTAAAGAAGCCTACCTGCAACACCTCAGCGAAGCCACCCCAGCGGCACGTTTGGTTTCGCTGGCCGACAAATTGCACAACTCCCGCAGCATTCTGCGCGATTTATATCAGGATGGCGAACAGGTTTGGAACAAATTCAAAGGCGGCAAGCAAGGCACCTTGTGGTATTATCGCAGCCTCGCCGACATATTTGAGCAA
>DOTA01000379.1 GCA_003513015.1 Chloroflexota bacterium | reverse complement strand
GCCGCCATCCATGTAGAAGATAGGCAGATAGACGATTTCGTTCGGCCTGGATGGGGCAGAAAACCCGTAAACCTGGGTGCCATCTGCCCGAGTAAAAGTTAGCTGTTTGCTGGCGGCCACAAATTCATCCCAAGTCCACGGATCATCGATGGTGGGCGGGGTTATGCCGCGCTCCTTGAAGATCTCCGGGTTGCCGTAGATTGCAACCGAGGTGACCCAGATAGGCCAGGCATAAACTTTGCCATCGACAGTCGCAATTTGCATGCCGTTGTCGTAAAAATCTTGCTTGTCTGCTTCGGTCATATACGGCTCGATATCCGAAATAACACCTCTGCGGGCCAAATCGGGTATCATGGCCGGGTAAAGGGATAATACGTTGATATCGGTACCCCTTTCAAGGGCGGCTTCCATCTGCGCATTGCCTTCTGTCGAGTAAGGCACACCGACCACACTAACTGTGATATAGGGAAACCGTTTTTCAAAAGCCGCGACGGCTGCATCAACCGTGCTGCTGATCGGATCATTGCTACCTGCGATATACCCGCGCCGGTAGAAGCTGATGCTGACCGGTTTTTGATCTTTCCCCCCGCAAGCGGTCAGCAGAAAAACGCCGGTTACAAGCAAAAAGATGAAGACAGTTATCTTTTTTGTGGACATACCATTTTCCTCCAAATATCTTTCAGCATCTCTTGATTGTTAAGCACTATAGCGCGAAAAGTTGGCTGCGAGCGATTGTTACAGTGCTTCGGTACTATGGTACTAAGAAACTTCAAAAACGAATATATCCAAAATATTCATTTTTGGGAGTCAATCTGCAATTATTATAGCTGAGTCAGAAGATATAATGCTCCCGGCCACAAATTGCGCATCCTGCCCGTTTCATAAAGCGCAATTTGCGACCGTGAAGGGTGTAGTTTGTGATAAGTGTATCTTCCCCATATTTTTAAATGACACCGATTAACCAAAAACCGCGCAATTTGTTGGGTCACACAGATCAAAATCATCTGCGGTCCCTAGCATCTGCGCGGTTGAGATTTGTTGCTCTGGAAAACTACAAAACGATCTCTGGTTGTTTTTGCTCGGCAGCGCGCATGGCATTGAAGGCGGCGATACCCACTTCGAGGATGTCGAGCGAAGGCTCACGCGTGGTCAGGCTTTGCAGCATCAATCCGGGTTTGGCCAGGGCGCGCACCCACCCCCAGTGCATGTGCGTGGCCGTCCAGCGGATGTATTCATAAGCCAGCCCGGCCAGGATGGGGATGAACAAAATGCGGGTGGCCAGCCGCCAGCCCAAGGGCATGGGGCCCATCAGCGAGAAAATCAAAATGGAGATCAGCACCAGCGTCAGCAAAAAGGCTGTGCCGCAACGAGCGTGCTCCAGGGGGTAGGTGGCCACCACTTCGGGGGTGAGCTCGGCATGATCTTCAAAGGCATTGATGGTTTTATGCTCCGCGCCGTGGTAGGCAAACACGCGCTTCACATCGGCCATCTGCCCGATGGCCCAAATGTAGCCGATCAGCAATGCTAAACGCACCAGGCCCTCGGCCAGATTACTCCACCAGGCATTTAAGCCCCAATGTTGAAAAAGCTGCCCGATGGCTGCCGGGGCCAGGAAGAACAGGCCCACCCCGAAGAGCAACGAGAAGCCCAGGGTGAGATATAGCATGGGGCCTTCGAGTTGTTCATCTTCGCCGGTTTGGGTATTGGCCGAGATGGTGAGGGCGCGCATTCCCAAGCCCAGGGCATCCCATAGAAGCACGAGACCCCTCAAAAACGGAATCTTGGTCAGCTTGCTTTTATAAATCCCGCCGAGTTCTTCGGTGTGAATCACAATCTGCTGGTCGGGGTCGCGCATGGCAATCGCTACGGATTTCCCGCCGCGCATCATCACGCCTTCGATTACGGCTTGTCCGCCATAGGATGGTAGTCGTTCCATAGTTTTTCCCGTGTTTTTTGTTTATACTTTGGGATCAGTATCCTGAACATATTTGAAGGATGTTGATCTCGTCAATCGCACGCTTCAACAAGTGCAGCGTGCTTAAGTCTTGTTATCCCAGATTATAGAAGAAGTGGATCAGGGCGTTGATGCCGCGGTACCAGTTGGGCAGATCGAGCTTTTCGTTGGGGCCGTGTACATTATCGTTGGGCAGGCCAAAGCCCATGTTGACCACATCGATGCCGAGCGTTTGCTGGAAATCTGTTACCACGGGTACGCTGCCGCCCTCGCGCTTGAAAGCCGGGCGCACGCCCCAGGCAGATTCGGCGGCCTGGAGGTAAGCCTGCGCCCAGGGGGAGTTGCGATCTGAAATGGAGGGCGGCCCGCCGACCATGTTAATCACTTCCCAGCGGATAGATTTGGGCGCGTGAGCCTCCATGTATTGCAGTAATTGCTGATGCACTTCTTCGGGGTCCTGATCGGGCACTAACCGGCAAGAGATTTTCGCCATCGCGTAGGCAGGGAGCACAGTTTTACTGCCTTCGCCGATAAAACCGCTGTACAGCCCATTGACTTCCAGGGTGGGGCGGCCGCCCACGCGCTCTTCGGCGCTAAACTCGGATTCACCCCACAGGGCGGGAACCCCCGTTTGTTCCAGATACCACTGGTCGGTCTTCGGCAGGCGGGCGATTTCGGCGCGTTCTTCGGCGCTCAGGGCGCGCACGCTGTCATAGAAGCCGGGCAAAGTGATGCGCCCGTTGGCATCGTGCATCCCGGCGATCAGTTCCGCGATGGCTTGCCCGGGGTTGTGGATGGCACCACCGTACATGCCGGAGTGCAAATCTTGCTTGGGGCCATACACGCGTAGTTCAAAGTAGGCCAGCCCGCGCAGGGCGTAGGTGATGGTGGGCAAATCGGGGGCGGTCATGCCGGTATCGGGGTTGAGGGCGAAATCGCAGGCCAGCAGTTCTTTGTGCTCGTTGATGAACGGCCCCAGATGGGGAGAACCAATTTCCTCTTCACCTTCGATGATGAACTTGACATTCACGGGAAGATCCCCGGTTTTGAGGATGGATTCCACTGCGTCAATTGCCGCGGCTACCTGCCCTTTCATATCCGAAGCGCCGCGGGCATAAAGATTATCGTCACGCACTTCAGGCGCGAAAGGATCGCTGTGCCACTTATCCAGGGGTTCGGCGGGTTGCACATCATAGTGACCGTAGATCAAAACGGTGGGCGCTGCCGGGCATCCGGTGGTTTACGGCGAATCACTCAAAGCCGGCGCAGCGCCCACCGTTTTGATCTACGGT
>DOTA01000135.1 GCA_003513015.1 Chloroflexota bacterium | reverse complement strand
CTTCATCAATCATCGGGAAGTGGCCGGAGTTGTCGAAAATGATGTGGTGAATCTGATCGGGCAGCGTGACCAATTGGTCGCTGTTTGCCAGGCTCACTGCTTGATCGTTTTGTCCGAAAACGAGCAGGGAGGGTGTTTTAACTCGGGTTGCCAGTTGGGTAATTTCAATGGTTTGCAGGTTGTTAATCGAGCGTAAAATAGCTGCTTGATCGGCCTTAGGCGCTTCCATGCGGGCGGCTTGGGAATCTGGCGTGTTGCCCAGCAGCCAATCGGCTAGTTCCGCCGGAGAATCTTGCTGCAATCTGGGGTTGATCAGGCGGCTTTCCAGGGGGATGCAAACGGCCATTACCCGGTCAACATATTGCGGATATTTTTCCGCGAACATCAGAGCCACCACAGCGCCCAGTCCATGCCCGATGATGGCAATTTTACCAATACCGAGCTCGGCCAAAAATTCATCGAGCAGGGTGGTTTGTTGGTTGAGGAGATATTTTTCGGGTTCCTTGGCGGTATCGCCAAAGCCCCAAAGATCGAGAGCGTAAGCGCGAAAACCAACTGAAGCGGCCTGCATGGATGGAATCCAATAGCGCCACGAACCCACCCAACCGTGAATAAAGATCAACGGTCGGCCGCGGCCGAGCACTTCGTAATGGACGATTTCGTCCTGCAGGATAATCGCGCTCATAGAGTTTCGAGAATTATGCCTGTCCGAGTAATTCCTTAACCTTCGCAGTCAATTGATCTGGCGCAAATGGTTTGATAATGTAGGCTGAGGCACCGGCATCTAACCCGGATTGAACTTCCGCTTCCTGGCCTTTAGCAGAGAGAAAGGCCACGGGGATCGGTTTTAGAGCCTCGATTTCCTTCATGTTTTTACAGGCTTCATAGCCAGTCATGCGTGGCATGCGCACATCCATCATAATCAAATCGGGTAAATCACCATTTTCTGCCATCTCTTTTGCTTTGAGATAAGCTTCGTAGCCGTTAGGGGTGTCAATCACCTCATGTCCGGCAAAACGCAAAGTAAATGTGATCAAATTGCGAATATCGGGTTCGTCTTCTGCGATAAGTATTTTTGCCATATAAAACCTCAATTCAGAATGTATGCGTCGTCGTCATCATCTAAGATTTCGCTGATTTTTTTGTTTTTCTCTTCGGGTGTCTTTAGCGGCAATGCCACATAGAACACAGAACCATATCCGGGCACACCCTGGCTTTCCATCCAAATGCGGCCTTGATGCATTTCAACTAACTGTTTACTGATGGATAACCCTAGCCCGTTGCCGGCCGTAGCTAATACCAGCGGATCTTCTCCCCGATAGAAGCGTTCAAAGATTCTCTTTTCTTCTTCTGGGGCGATTCCGATTCCGTTATCTTTTACACCAATTTGAACTTCGTCTTGATCCCGGCGAATGTGGATGGTGATCTGACCATTCGGTGGCGTGTAGTTATAAGCATTGCTCACCAAATTGGCGATAATTTGGCGAACACGTTCCAAATCTCCAGGGACNNAGCGGCGTGCGCAATTCATGGCTGACGGTGGCGACAAATTCCGATTTCAAACGATCAACTTCAACTTGATGGGTAATATCCCGAAAAATAGAAACGGTTCCCAAAAATTCGTTACGCAACACCACCGGCGCCAGGTGAATGGAAACCACACGTTTGTTATCGAGTGTGATGCGCTCAGCATACGTGTCACCGGATTCAAAGGTGGTTGGATCCAGAGTCCACTCTTGAATGGTCTCCATCCAGGATCGGGCTGCACCGCCGAAAATTCCGGTAAAGTCATCTAGCGATTTGCCGACTACGGCTTCGCGTTCCAGATCAAGAATTTGTTGGGCAGATTCATTGAAAAGAGAAATAATGTTTTGCCCATCGGTGACCAAGACCCCATCGGCAACGGCTTCAAGCATGGCCATCGAGCGGCTGGCTTCAACCTGCTGCATACGCAACATGCCGCCCAGGCTTTCGGCTTGCTCTCGAATTAAGTTAAAGAGTTCGGTGTTGTTGATCGCAATCGCGATCTGATTTGCTGCGGCTTGAACCAGTTCCCGTTGTTCGGGAGAGAAGGAATGGGGTTCGCGATGGAAGAGCAGCATAGCTCCCAGGGCCTCCGCACCGACCATTAAGGGTGAGGCAATCGCGCTGCGATGTTCGGTAGTGCCGTCAGTAGGTGCAATCCAGCGGGGATCATTATGTAAATCGTCAATCAGCGCGCCTTCACGCCGATTGATGATCCAGCCCGCTAAGCCTTCATCTAAGGGAATTGCGGATGGCCTGCCGCCGGTGGGCGGAGGGTTGGTATATCCCAAAGCGGCCCGGTAATAGAAGGTTTTTTCGTTGGGGCGCACCAATAGGATGGTGCTTTGTTGTGCGCCGGTTGTTTCGTTGAGCAGCCCTAAAGTGCGGTTTAGTACGTGATCCAGGTCCAAACTGGCTGAAAGTTCCTGCATAATGCGCAGTAAGGTTTGAATACGCTGGTGCTCGCGTCCTAATTGTTCGGTGCGCTCAGCGACGCGTTGTTCCAATTCTTCGGTCAGACGGCGAGTTTCATTGAATAACGAGGCATTTTGGATTGCCACAGTCGCCTGGTTTGTGAGAATGCGGGCCAGTTCAATTTCTTCAGGTGTATAGCGGCGTTCTTGTTGTGAATGTGCCAGAACAAAGCCGTAAAATTCCTCACCAATAGCTAGAGGTAAAATCAGGAGTGCCCGGGTTTTATGAACGGCTAAGTGATCTACGATGGGAGCCAGGCTTTCCTCACGTCTGACATCTTGCGTGGTAAAGATGCCCAAAGATTGCTGCAAATATTCAAAGACCGGAGCATTTGCCATCTCTAACGGTAAACGTGCGGTGAGTTGCGGCATTTCGGCTCGTAAAACCAGGGTTCCGTATTCGCGCATCACCACAGAAATTGTCGTATTCGGAAGGGCATGCTGTAATTCTTCGATAACTACTTTGATAAGTTTGTCGGGGTCCAGAGAACCACTGATTTGGGTTGAAAAACGGTTCAGGAGTGCCAGACGCTGAGTACGTTTATCTAGCTCCTCGGTGCGTTGTAAGCTCTGTTGGTATAAGGTAGCATTTTCGAGAGCCACCGCTGCCTGACTGGCAAAAGTAGTGGCAGAATGCACCAATTCAAAGGTAAAAAACCCAACTTCTGTCTTTTCCAGGGCAATTACACCGATCACTTCGCCTTTTGCGAGGAGCGGAACGCCAAGCCAAGAGAGACGCTCCGCCTCCAGTACCGGGAAGCGATCGTCTTCGCGGATGTCATTTACCGCAATGGGATGGCTGGTCTGGATCATCTCATGAAAAAGACGGCTATCATCTACCGTGGTTGAGATACCTACCAATTCCTCGCTATTCTCGAATCCACGCGCTGATTGAATGGTGAGGTTGTCATTTTCTCGCAACCATAAGGTGCCGGTGTTGTAGGGTACAACCGGGAAGAGCGAATCCAGCAGGGAATCAATTAACACCTCCGGTTCCAGGCGTGAGGTGATCGTGGCGGCCACGTCGCTCAAGGCTTGTAATTGGGTAGCGCGTTCTTCAGCAGCCTGATAAAGACGCACATTTTCCAGGGTGAGGGCGGCCTGACGCGCAAGCGACTCAATCAGCGCTTGATCTTCATCGTCAAAAGCTGCGCTGGCCTCGAAGTTATCCAAGATAATCACTCCCAGCGTGTTTTCACCGGAGCGGATCGGCACCATCAAAGCCGAAATGGGGAGTTTGCCACCAGTGGCATCCCGGTAGTTGAGCAAATTGTCTAATACCAGGTTGTAATGTTGGGCAAACTTAATTTCGTCGATCCGGATACTTTGCCCATATTTGAATACCTCGGCGGGAATCCCCTCTTCAGCACTGAAAACAACCTGCATGATGGACTCGTAATTGGCATATCCTTTGGCGGCCTTGGGCTGCAAAGTGTTCTGATCGGCATTCCAGAGTGTGACAACACCGGCTTTGGCAGATTGCATGACTTCAAAAGCGCTCTCGATCAGGGTTTCCAGAATGCGGATAGGTTCAAGGCCACCCAATTTCTGGCTGAACTCCAGTAAAAGGTTGACCTCTCTGAGCCGTTGACCAGTTTCTGTCAGCAAGTTTAAGTTGTTGATCGCTGATCCGATTTGGCGAGTCAGCAGTTCGAAAAATTGTCGATCTTCTTCCGTGAAGGGGGGTAAAGTTTTGTGGCTGATACCTAAAACCGCGGCATCAATGCCACTTTGGGATTGAATTGGCAGTGAAATAAAGGCCCGAGTTTCCAGTGCGTTGAGTAGGGGCGATTGCTGCCAATCCTCATCTTCTTCCAGATTGCTTGAAATCAGAATTTGGCTTGATTGCAGCGATTGATTAAGCGGGTTTCGCCGTCCAAAAAGGGCTTCGGGGTTTGTTTTTTCAGGAATTTCTCCAAAGATGTGCAGGAGTTGGGGGCCATTTGGGCTGGAGCCAGCCACCAATGTGATATCTAGGCCAAACTGGGCACGTAATTCTTCACCCAAAGACGAAAGCACCTCAGATTTATTGGTTTGCGTATTGGCGTTTTGGATGATCTGCAATCCTGCAGTTACACGTTGCACGAACTGCCCAAGTCGTTCCAGCGCGGCACTGTTGGTACGGTTTTTCTCGATGAGTTCCGGGAGCATCTCCTGGGCTTCTGAGGCTTGGGCCAACTGATCATTGAGCGTGGTAATTTGATCTTCAAGAAGATAAAACCGTTGTTGGCTTTCGATTGCCAAGGCTGCCTGGCTTGCAAAAATTTCTAAGGTTTCAATAGTTGCCTGGTCGGGCCGGGAATGATCGCGCGGGGCATCAACGCTAATCATGCCGATCGGCCTTCCATCGGGTTTCATTAAAGGTACAATCAGCAAATCTTCGGGATGCCATTTATCACCCTCTGAATTTGGATCGGTGTGCTCTTTAGAGAGAATTGTGACCGAATGCCAGGATTCGGGCATCATGGGACGGTGATCGTGGGGGATGTAATATGAGCGGCCAAAACGGAATTTTTCATCGAGCAGCCCTTGAATGTTATCCCAAGATTGTGTGCGTTCTTTTAATTCTTCCATCGTGGAGATGGGAATACCCACTCCGGCAACCCGATGGATAAGATGATCCGCTGGATCGAAGATGCTGATCAGCACCACATCAAAGGCTGTGGAAGATTGAATAGCGTAGGCAATATCTTCGAGCGTTTCTTCAATGGGTTGGTCGAGATGCAAATTTTTAGAGACTTCGAATAAGCTCGAAAGTGTATCTACCTGTCGATTAAGCAATTCGGTGCGCTGAACTTGCTCTTGATAGCGTTGGGCGTTGCCGATGGCGATCGCGGCTTGCACCGCTAGCGCTTGCACAATCTCAAGTGCGGCGTAATCGAAGGTGCCTGCTGTTCGGCTGTGAAGGTGGATCAACCCCGCAATGCTTTCCTGGTAACCAATTGGGACGATGAGCGCAGATTCAACCCCAGGGTGTGATGGCACCCACACTGCAGCAAGATTCTCTGATGGAATATCGCTAAAATCGGCAACGATCACCGGTTCACCCTTTTCGAGTACCGAAATCTCTAAGGGATGCCGAGTCGAACCAGGCTCTTCTCCAAAATGGGTAAAAACAGAAGCGCGCCCATCAATTTCATTGCCGGACATATCGAAAAGCAAAATGGTACCGCAATCTGCATTGGTGGTTTGGATCGCTTCTTCGTACACCCGTCGTAAAAGGTGACTAAGATCAATCGAAGTATTCAGTTCGCGGCTGATGCGGGTCAGCGCGGTAAGCTGGTCAACCCGTTTGCGCAAATCGACATCGGTTTGTGAAGCTAAGGAGGCGCGTTCGATGGCGACAGAAAGCTGGCTGGCAACCGTGATGGCTAGTTGAATATCACTGCGAGTGAAGAAATCGGGTTCTTTCGCTCCCAGAATGATTTCTCCCAAGCCGCGATCGCGAATAATGACGGGAACATCCAAGACCGATTTCACCCGCAGTTTTTCAACCAATGGTTTATATATGGATGGAACTTTTGTGTCTTCGTCGATATTATTGGTGAAATAAGGTTTCTTGTTTTGTGTAACTGCATTGCGAAAATCGGGGTCATTGGCATTGATGCGACCTAGTTTCGGCGCGAATTCAGGATCAATGCCATAGACCGATTCTTCGTGAACCCGCAACTCCCCGATATTTTCATCCAACAAGAAGATTGCTGCGTAATCGACCTGAAAGAGGCGAGCCAATTCAAGAATTGAATATTTCAGGATTTCATCGAGGCTGGCGGCCGCGCCAGAAAGGCTGGCAATCCGCCTCAAAGATTCGGCTCGCAAAGCCCGCCGAATCGATTGTTGCATGAGGTTTACATTTTCGATGATGGGGGCCGCTTGCCCAGCGACAATCGATAATATACGGATATCGTCATCATCAAATGGGAGGTTGTCTTTTTTGTTGGCAATTTGTAGATACCCAAGGGCGCGTCCCCCGGAGGTTAACGGGATCAAAATTGAGTTCCGGATACCGGCCGCTCGGGCCGGGTGATCCAATCCCAAATCAATCAAATGCGGATTTTCAGTTGCGATGGGTGCGATGATCATTTCGTGTTGATCCCAGATTTTTTCCGCGGGACTACTGAGAGGAATCACCACATTGTACATATCCACAAATTGGGGAGGCACGCCAATAAAGGGCTGCTGTGCTTCAAGTTTGTGGGTGTTCTCGTTATAAATCAGGAATCCGATAATTTCAACATCCAGCAAAGGGCAGATTCCTTGCACCAAATGAGCAAATAAGTCTTTAGAATCACGAATGGAACCAACAGCTTGGGTTAATTTGGCAAGGTTGTTAAGTTCATCTGCCCGGTGTTGTTCATCTTGATATAGGAGAGCATTATGTAAAGCAATTGCGGCTTGCCCGCTAATCAGGCGCAACAAATCAAGATCGTTTTCAGAGAAGGCATTGGTGGCTTGTGACATTAAATCTAGTGTGCCAACTAAATCGCTGCCAACCAAAAGTGGCGCACCTAGATAGGAATTGAAAGGATATTTTTTGCGATCGAGGATAGGATGTAGTTCTCTATTTTTATCTACATCCGTAATTAATAGAGGTGTGCGACTTTTTGCAATGTGACCTGAGTAGCCGCCTCCCAATGGATAGCGATCGCTGGTTTTCTCAAGGTGGAGGTCTAATCCCTGAAGCCCTACATACCGATACGGAACCAGGCATTGGTTTTCCGCATCCCAGATGGTAACTTCGGCAAAATCTGTAGGAATTAATTGTTCAACACTAGAGAGAATTGCCCGGAGAATGGTGTCCAGATCAAGATCGGCAACCATTGATTGGCCAAACTCTGAGAGGATTTCAAAGGTTTGCGTAGCGTATCCGTTTCCATTATCGCTTTGGCTAGATACTTCGGGTGGGCGCAGAGATAATAATACGGATGCATTCGTTTGCCCGGGGAAAATATAGGATGTGCCTTCTACCCATTGCCCGTTGATAGAAAAGCGGGCCTGTCCTTCGGCAGCGCACAGCCCTAAAAAGGTTTCTGCTGGGCGGGTTTGGCGGGCCATGCGCTCCAGGTTGGGTTCTTCGTTCCAGATGTTAAACCAATTGCGAGCTTCGTCATTTAAATAAGAAATTCGACCTCCATTTTTTACCATTAAGACAGCTTCACTATGAGCGGGAAGGTCAGGTGCGATTGGAGATTTTTTTTCAGTTAATGATAATGGACGAATTTTTGGCACAGCGCGTAGAATTAAATAGGTGGCTAGAAAGAAGGTTAACCCAACAAAAACAGCGATAACACCTAAGGGGAGCAATCCCGATCCAAGCATTGATGCCGAATCCTCTCAGTGATTAACGTGATAGAACTAGCTGTCTTTTCGGCGAGCTTCGGCAGCTAACTCAGTGATTTCGCGAATATCGGCAAACTGATATTCGGTGGGGGAGACAATGCCAATGCCGATACTCATCAGCGGCACTTGTTCCACTACACCTTGTTTATTGGTGATCGTGATGTATCCCCGATCGCGATCCATAAAGTTGTAATGTGTCAGCATCTCTGCTGCAAATCGTTTTTTGATTTCGTCTCGGATAATAGGGGCGTGATCTTCCGATGTGATGATGATGAAGTTATCTTCACCCGCGTGGCCGATGAAATCATCGGTGGTTCCTTTGGTGTCGACAATTTCATTGATGGACATCGCCGTGGAACGTAGAACATCATCTCCCGCCACAAAGCCGTNNTGGTGATGTAATCATCTGCGCCCAATTCCAATCCCTGGAGTTTATCGCTCCGCTCATCTTTCTGTGTCAGAAAGATGACGGGAATATGGCGGGTTCGAGTTTGTGTTCGCAAACGGCGGCAAACCTCATATCCGTCGATATCTGGCAACATGATATCCAGGACAATTAAATGAGGTAGCTGTTGACGCGTTTTATCGAGCGCATCTGAACCGCGCGGTGCTATATCTACATCATATTCTTGCCCAGTGAAGTAGATACGCAGCATGTTAGAGATATCGAAATCGTCTTCAACTATTAATAATCGGGCTTTGCTCATAGTGACCTCCCAGAGAGAGTTAGGAGAAGGTTGGATATTATCGACACAGAACTGAATTCTTTAGGAATGGTACTTTGCATTATTTTTAATCCGCTCAATTTGTTCCATTGTGACCGGGCGTTCGAAAGAGCGGAAACCGCTAAGTTCGAAGCCGTGTTTTTCGGCCATTTGATTAATTTCATCCACACGTTCTCGAGAAATATCTTTGCCGAGGGTGTAATCTTCAAAGCGGCCTTCCAGTGCCAGCGTAATGGTTTCTGCCATGCAGGCGTAGGCCTTGCCAGGTGGAAACCCAAAATCGAAGTTGAAGTTTGCTGAGCCTGGCACATCAACCATACCGCCATCAATCACAAGCACATCCTGACGTTGTGCAGCCACACTGGCAGCTACATCTCGTGGGCGGGCAACATCGCAAATCACACTACCAGGTTGTAAATATTCCGGCTGAATAATGGCATCTACAGCGCTAGAAACCGTTAGAATTACTTTGGCATCTCGCAAGGCTTTTAAGTCGGTGTGAACGGACAATTTGGCCTTGTGATTTGGTTGT
>DOTA01000410.1:198-6957 GCA_003513015.1 Chloroflexota bacterium | reverse complement strand
ATTGGTTCTTCAGCGTTTGCCCTATACGTTGGTGCTGGTAGGGCTGGCGAATCTCTTTGTGTTTTTTATCAGCGTATTCATTGCTTTATTCCTCTCGCGTCATTATGGCAGTTGGCTAGATCGCCTCAGCGCGGGCGTGGCCTCGCTGAGTTCGGTGCCTAGTTGGATCTTGGGAATCCTCCTGATCATCGTTTTAGCTGGGCAACTGCGGATTTTGCCATACCCTAAAGTAATTGATTTGGAAATCATAGAGTACGACCGGGCTGCTTTTTACCGGCTGTTGCTTTCCCAGATGATTATGCCCATGACCGCCATCTTTTTGAGCGTTTTCTTCCAGGGGGTTTATTCCTGGCGCACCTTCTTTTTGATTTATGCCCAAGAAGATTATGTGGATATGGCGCGTGCCAAAGGTTTATCGCATCGCGCCATCGAACGCCGCTACATTCTCAAACCTTCCCTGCCCTTTGTGATTACCAGTTTTGCCATGATGATGGTTACTGTTTGGGAAGCCTCGATTGCCTTGGAGTATCTCTTCCACTGGCCTGGGATCGGCCCGTTGTTTTTAAGTGCTGCGCATTCCTTTAACACCTCCTTGATGATTGCCGTGGTGATTATTTTTGCCTATTTGCTGGCAATCACCATTTTTATCTTGGATTTGGCCTACGCCGTGGTTGATCCGCGCATCCGCCTGGGGAGTGATGGCCAACATATCACGGCCGCTCAAAAGAAGCGTTCATTTGGGCAAAAACTTTCCGATTTTTTGCTTTCGGTCCCGGAATTCTTTGCCGGAATAAGAACTTGGTTTAGTGGTTTATCTGCTTTTTTGAAGGTCCCCTTGTCTTTTCGCTTGAAATCCATCCGCAATGGTTTTGCCGCTCTCGGATCAAATTTTTGGGAACTCAGGCGCTACCCATCGGCCATCGTCGGATTATTGATTATCTTTATTCTGGTGGGGGTTTCAATTTACACCATCATCGCGATCCCGTATCAAAGGGCTATTGAGTTGTGGACACCCCATGCCTCCGAAGGGGGCGAAAGAATTTGGGAGAAATATCCCCAAAACGCCATGCCCGCCTGGACGAATGTTTTTAGAAAAAACAAACTGCCCGAGACCATTCATTTAAGCTCCAAAGATGGCTCTGTTGAAAAAACTTCTGAGGTGATTGGCAAAAATATGACGGAATTTTTAATGCCGTTTATTTTCGAATATTCATCGAATCAATTTCCGGATGAGATATCCCTCTTCTTCGAAAGCACTTACGATGAAAAATTGCCATTTATTACTCTCACCTGGATCACCCCTGATGAACGCGAGATTCAACTGGGCAGTTTTTCCATCAACGAATCCCATATCCTTAGGTTTGCCTTCGATGAGACCATGAAGCGTAAACTTGGCGGGGTACCACCGCAGATTGGCTTGTTAGCTGATCCCAATTCCGAGGAGCCGGTTCCGCTCAAAGGAACCTATGAATTGCAAGTCAGCGCGATTGTCTTTGAAGATGGTGCCAACGTCGATTGTGATTTTGTCCTGTATGGCAGAGTCTATGGGATTGCCGGAACAGATCATCTGCGCCGCGATTTGTCGATTGCCCTGCTCTGGGGCACGCCCGTGGCCCTGGCCTTCGGTTTTATGGCCGCCATTGTAGCCAACCTGACCGCTATGATTATCTCTGCTGTGAGTGTTTGGTATGGCGGCTGGGTTGATAATTTGATCCAACGCATTACAGATGTAAATATCATCTTGCCTACCCTCCCGATTGCCATCATGGTGTACGTTATGTATTCCAAAACGATCTGGGCAGTTTTGGGCGTGGTTGTGCTTCTAAGTATTTTCGGTAGTTCCATCAAAAATTATCGCGCGGCCTTTTTGCAGGCGAAAGAGTCAGCGTATGTCGAGGGGGCCATTGCCTATGGCGCTAGTGGGCGCAGAATTGTTCTTCTCTATTTGGTTCCTCGCATCATTCCGGTATTGCTGCCGCAGCTAGTCATTATGGTGCCGGGTTTTGTGTTCTATGAAGCCACGTTAGCCTTTTTGGGCTTGAGCGATCCTTATCTGCCTACCTGGGGGAAAGTTGTGTATGATGCCATCACGAACGGTGCTTATCACGGATACTATTACTGGTTGCTTGAACCCATTGCCCTATTGTTGATTACGGGATTGGCCTTTGCGTTGCTTGGTTTTTCATTGGATCGTATGGTGAACCCGCGCTTGAGAGATGCCTGACCTTCGTCTTTTTTCGTAAAAGGCCCCTAAATTTCTCCATAACGGGATCCCCTCCAAATTTCAGGGAATGAACCACCGAAGTGAAAAATCGGTATATCTTTTATGATCTCGCAGCAAAAGCCTCAACGGTCCATCCAGCTTAAATCACGTTTATTGCCTGGGATGGTGCTGATTTTGTTGGGGTTGCAGATGTTTTTCCCCTTCAAAGGTTGGGCGATCCTTCTAACCGGCTTTGGCGGGCTTTGGCTGCTAAGCTATTTGTGGGCGCGTTCTTTGCTGAAGGGATTGCAGATCGAACGTGAGTTGCGCTTTGGCTGGAAACAGGTGGGCGACCGATTGCGGGAACACATTATTTTGGAAAATGATGGCTGGGCACCCAGCCTGTGGGTGGAGATCGACGATCATTCCACCATGGATACCTACGATATCAGTTCTGTCACCGATGTGCGCGCTTACCGCCAGCGCAACTGGCACACCCAGGGATTTTGCGATACCCGCGGCCTCTACACGCTTGGCCCGGTGACGCTGCGCGCCCAAGACCCCTTTGGCGTTTATGAAGTCACCGTTGATTACACCAATTCGGCCAATATGATGGTGGCACCGCCCGTAATTGCTTTGCCGGAAATCGAAATTGCTTCCGGAGGCCGGGTGGGTGAAGGCCGCTCCTCCAACAAAGGCATCGAGCAAACCATCAGCACGGTGGGCGTGCGGGAATATGTGCCGGGTGACAGCCTGCGTTTTTTGCATTGGCCCACCGTGGCCCGCATGGGGAAGATGTATGTGCACCTTTTCGACAATGAACCCTCCAGCGACTGGTGGGTGCTGCTCGATATGGATGCCACAGCCCACATTGGCGAGGGGGCGCGTTCCACAGTTGAACATGGCGTAATTTTAGCGGCTTCGCTGGCGAACCGCGGCCTCCAGGCCGGGAAGCATGTGGGCCTGATCAGTTACGGCGATGATTTGATCTGGCACCCGCCTGATTTTGGCGATGGTCATTTGTGGACTATCCTGCGCTCGCTGGCGGCCATTCACCCCGGAGGCCCTTCCCTCGATCAGATTTTACTGCGCTTGCGAACCTCCCTGGATCAAAATACCAGCCTGGTGATCATTACAGCTAACGTTTCGCCCGAATGGATCAGCGCCTTAGATTTACTCAAGCGTAGCGGCATTATCCCCACTGTGCTGATTTTTGATCCCGTTTCCTTTGGCGGAACCGAGCCGGTTGAGCCGTTCCGCAAGCGCCTGCGAAAACTGGGGATTACGCATTACACTATTTCGGCTGATTTGCTCGATGAGCCCAAGAAGCGGCCGCAGGGTTTGCGCTGGCTGATCGAGCAGACACGCTTGCGCGACCAATACGTTGATAAATGGGCGGCCCGCTGGCAAAAAATCAGGCAATTGTTGCGCACCTGGGTTTTGATTTTTATCTTTTTCTATCTAATGGCGAACCTGTTGGGCGCGGCCGTTAGAGGGCTTGAAACCGACTTGATCTGGTACCTGATAGGTGGAAGTGCGCTTACAAGCTGGTTGCTGGCCCGTTCGCCGCTCCCTGGCTGGTTGGCTGCGATCATCAGCGGTCTGCTGGGAGGCATTCTCACCATTCTGCGAGTGGGCAACCTGGGATTCCCTTTGCTGAACGCTTCTAAACAAGCGTTTGTTTTGTTGGGGCAGGCGCTTGCCAATGCCTTTCGCCAGGCTGATCCGGTTGATTTTTCGGTTTTACAATTGCAATGGGCCGAAATCTGGCAAAACTTAAGCGGGTTGGCTACCCGTATCTGGGAATGGTTTTTAGCGCTGCTGCGGGGGCAGCCCTACTACGACCCTGTGTCCATCACTGTTTTATGGGGCCTGCTCATCTGGGCAACCGTGGCCTGGGCCATCTGGTATATTTTTCGGCACGAAAAACCCTTCCAGGCCTTTGTGCCGGCGATCTCCCTGGTGGCGATTGCCCTGGCCCTGGGCGGGCAAAATAATTACGATTTGGCTTTTTTGTTTGGCGCGACCGTCGCCTTGATGGCTTTTGTCAATCACGATGCCCACGAGCGCCGCTGGGTTCACGCTCGGTTGAGTTTCACCGAGACCATCCGCACCAGAGTGTTTGTTATCGCCGGTTTGGTCACAGTTGTTTTGATCGTTTTTTCGTTAGTCATGCCCGCGATTTCGCTGGATTATTTGAGCGATCTTGCCCATCGTTTGCTGGGTACGCAGGCCTCGAACCCCGAATTTGCAGAATCTTTGGGAATCCACAACCAGGGCGGCACCCAAGAAGCGGATATCTTGGATTTGCGCGGCGAGGGTGGCTTACCCAACCAGCACCTGATCGGTTCAAACACTCAAAAATTATCTGAGCAGGTGGTCATGGTGGTGCGCGTCGATGCCTCCCAAAGCGGTATCCCCGCAGATCAACTCGCCGAGGTGCTTTCGCCGCTCTATTTGCGCAGCCTGGTTTATGATCGCTACATTGGCACAGGTTGGGCCTCGCGTGATACCGAAATCGTGGATTATGTTTCTGGCAATCTCATCCCCACCGCAGAGCAGAATGCCCGCCTTATCCGCCAGGACGTTCAATTTGTAGATGATGTCGGCAATTTTCTCTATACTTTGGGAACCCCCTTAAGCACTAATCGAGATTTTCGGGTGGCCTGGCGCATCCAAAGCGATTCGTCCCAGGTGTATGATCTCTTCGGTGCCACCGTGGCGGGCGACTCCTATCGGGCTGATTCACTCGTCCAAATCCATAGTATCGACGAATTGCGCACTGCCGGTCAAAATTATCCGGGCTGGATGGTTACCCGTTACATGAGTTTGCCTGCTTCCGTTCCCGAAAATGTGCTCACTCTGGCGCGTGATCTCACTGCCATCGAAACCAACCCTTACGACCGGGCGGTTGCCATCGAAAGCTATTTGCGCCAATATCCTTACACGCTCAATGTTTCCATTGGCCCCGCGGGAATTGATATTACTGAGTATTTTCTCTTTTCGCTGCGTAAAGGGTATTGTGATTACTACGCCACCGCCATGGTGGTGCTGGCCCGGGCCGCTGGTATGCCCGCCCGTTATGTGATTGGTTACATAGGCGAGCACTATGATGCCGAGCGGGAGGCCTACGTTATCACCGCCGACGAGGCCCACGCCTGGGCTGAAATCTACTTCCCTGGGTATGGCTGGATTCAATTTGAGCCAACTGCCGGACGCCCTGCTATCGAACGCCCGCCCGAAGCGCTCCCCGAACTGCCCGCAGATTTGGAATTGGATTTCGGCCCCCTGGTTCCCGAACCGCGTTTCTCCTTTGAGAATTGGCTGTTGCTCCTGGGGATCGCGCTGGCGTTGTTCATCCTTACCGTAGTGTTGGTCTGGATTCTTTCGGATTTGTGGCTGGCGCGCCAACCCATAGATCGCCAACTCCCGCGCTTATACCGGCGTCTCTACCGTTATGAGCGGCGGTTGCGCCTGCCTTCCGAAGATGGCGAAACCCCCTATGAGTTCGCTGCCCTCCTGCAAAGCTACCTGCAACAGTTGAGCAGTGGCAGCTATTGGAGCGAGTGGCTGCAAAGCGGCCTGCCGCTGATCCAGCAAATCAGCGATGCTTATGTTTATGCCACTTACAATCCTGCCAGTCGCCGAGATATGGATGCAAAAGAACTTTTTAACAGCTATCGCCAGTTGCGCCCGCGTTTGGGATTGCTCTGGTTCCTGGGTTGGGTCTATAAATACTGGTTTTTGAGAGCGATTTTTTGGCGCGAAGCTCCCCTGTTGATTCATTTTTCACCAGAAAAGGAGTAAATCGCCCCCTTACAATTTTGGGTTCCATTGTTTTTAACGGGAAAATATTTTCAACACGAAGGACACGACGGTCACAAAGGAAAAACGCCAATAAAATAAACCTCTTGTTCTCCTTGGTGTACTTTATGCCCTTTGTGTTTCAGCCTTTTTCTGCTTAAATTATTCGTGCCATTCGAAAAATTTGCTACGCTCGTACTTTTATAAGTTGATGTAAATGTATCTCATCACACTAAAATCATGTAAATAAATCGAAAACTGTCACCCGACAGGAGGAATTCCAATGAAAGAAACGCAAGCATTAATCGAATCGATCGTCCAAAACATCGAAAAAGTGATCGTTGGTAAACGTCAGGTGGTTGAATTATCCGTGGTCAACCTGCTCTCGCAAGGCCACCTGCTCATCGAAGATGTACCCGGCGTGGGCAAAACCATGCTGGCTCGCAGCCTGGCCTGCTCTATTGGCAGCAGCTTTGGGCGCATCCAATTCACCCCCGATATGCTGCCCAGTGATGTCACCGGCGTTTCTGTCTACAATCAGGCTGCCCAAAAATTCGAATTCCGTGCGGGTCCCATTATGGCTGAAATTGTTCTGGCCGACGAAATCAACCGCGCTACGCCCAAAACCCAGGCTGCTTTGCTTGAAGCCATGCAAGAGCGCCAGGTCACCGTCGATGGCATCACCCATCCCTTGCCCGCCCTATTCATGGTTTTGGCCACCCAAAATCCCATCGAATACGAAGGCACTTTCC
>DOTA01000410.1:0-175 GCA_003513015.1 Chloroflexota bacterium | reverse complement strand
CTGGCAACTGTTGTCTTGGGACATCGCATCATCCTGGCCCCTGGGGCGCACCTGCGCGATATGGATGAATCTACCGTGATGACCGAACTGCTCGAAAAGGTGCTCGTCCCCGGCGGCAAATACGCCCCGCAATGATTCTGGAATTTTAGGGAATCATGTTAAAATCGGGCGCATG
>DOTA01000460.1 GCA_003513015.1 Chloroflexota bacterium | reverse complement strand
AAATGGAACTCATCGATTAGCCCGTGTTTGATCAGCGCCGAGACAAAAGTTGCACCACCATACGCGATGATATCTTTACCAGCTTGCTTCTTTAGATTTGTGATCTCATCTACCAGATCGCCTTTGGCTAAAACAGTATTATCCCATTCCGAGCGGTCGAGCGTTTTGGTAAAAACGACTTTTTGGGTAGTATTGAATTTATCTGCGCCTTCTGCTTGTGGATTGGACGCCCAATATGGGATAAAACCCTGGGCGAGTTTTCGCCCCAGGACAATGCAATCAACCGGTTCGGTGATTTCTCCCACGTAGCTTTTAAGTTCGTCATCCCAATTTCGGTTCGTCCAGTCCATTTCGCCATTTGGCCCGGCGATATAGCCATCAACACTCATTTGTACTTGAAGTTTTAACTTTCTCATGCGTTGCTCCTATCCACCGGCCATCGCGCCGACAATCATGAATTTTTCCACGCCCATTGCCACTGCTTCCGGCAATAACGCATCCGGCGATTCGTGGGATAAATCCTGCCCGCAAGCGAAAAAACGGAGAAAGGCTCGCCGTTCTTGGGTGAGGTGATCGCGGATGGTGCCACGCAACATGGGATATTCTCGCTCCAGGGTATCCAGGATCGCCCTTTGGGTGACTGGACCCTCGAATTCGAGGCTGATCTCGCGCCCTGAATTCGCTAACTGGCCCAGATGGTGCGGGAGCAAGACTCGGATCATGCCAGGGTTTGCACTTCAACCGAGAGCACCGCGGGCAGATCGCGCACAATCGGCATCCAATTGTCACCCGAATCGGGGGAAACATAAACTTGCCCGCCAGTAGTGCCCAAATAAATACCGCACGCCTCGAGCGTATCCACAGCCAATGCATTCCGCAACACATTAACATAGCAATCGTTTTGTGGCAGGCCATTGGTCAGCGCTTCCCACTCATTGCCTCCGCCGCGGCTGCGATAGACCCGCAGTTTGCCCTCCGGCGGATAGTGTTCCGAGTCACTTTTAATGGGAACNNATCGTCGCTGCGCATCACATCCCAGTGTTTTTGCATGAACAAAACGCCCGGGCGGGAAGGGTGCAGGGCGATATTATGCACGCAATGGCCCACTTCGGCGGTTGGATCGGGCAATTCAAAGCCAGAGTTCAACCCACGGTTGATTGGCAGCCAGGTTTGACCGCCATCATCGCTGCGGAAAGCGCCCGCCGCTGAAATGGCGATAAAAATGCGATCCGGATTCGTGGGGTCCAGCAAAATGGTGTGCAAACACAAACCGCCCGCGCCGGGCTGCCAGAGATGCCCCTTGGCATCGCGCAGGCCGGGGAGTTCCTGCCAGGATTGGCCGCCATCAGTGGTGCGGAACAGGGCCGCATCTTCCACGCCCGCGTAGACCGTATCCGGGGCAGTCAGGGAGGGTTGCAGGTGCCAAACGCGTTTGAATTCCCAGGGGTGTTGGGTTCCATCGAAAAACTGGTGCGTGCCAGGGTCACCCTCATAAACAAATTTATTGTCCATCGGCGTCCAGGTTTGGCCGCCATCATCCGAGCGTTGGATCAACTGCCCAAACCAGCCATTGGATTGTGAGGCATACAACCGGTTGGGGTCAGCGGGTGAGCCGTTGATGTGGAAAATCTCCCAACCCGCAAAATGCGGTCCGCTGACCTCCCAATCCTTGCGCTTGGCATCGGATGTTAATATAAAGGCACCTTTGCGCGTGCCTACCAAAACTCTTATAGTGCTCACATTTGTCTCCTGGTGATAAAAATTGACTGATGACCAAACTATGTCATGCTGAGGCAGCCGCCGAAGCATCTAACCGCAGGCGTAAAATGTGCGTTTCACTAGATTCTTCGCTTCGCTCAGAATGACATCAACCGTCAAAACTAACCACTACCTGTCTCCTGACTTCCAGGTATAACCATAGGCGTTATTAATCATCCAATCCCTTGCCATCGAGGATCTTCTGTACATATTTTTCAATCCTTGCTTCCCGGGTTTTGGATTGTTTGGCAGCAGAAAAATAAAGAAGGTAGGCCCTTTGTCGTCCCGGCGTCAGCGCCTCAAAAGCCTCTTGCAGATCAGGAATTTCCTCTAACTTGGTTATAAATTCATCAGGAAAATTATATTCTGCCGTCTTTTTTAGATCCACTTTCAAACCGGCTTTTTCCGCATCAATGGCCTCAATGATATAGGCCTTCAGGATGGGTTCCAACCTTTCTATTTCTGCAACACTGGTGAATCGAATCTGGCGAGCCGCCTGCACATTCTCCGTTTGTGTGATGAGAATACCTTCAGTATCCTTCAATAAAACACCTTTGACAAACAGAATTGCGCAGTATTCTTTAAATCCATGGATTAAAACGATGTTTTTCCCATCAAACGTGTAACAGGGAACACCCCATTTCAATTCTTCGGTCAGCGGACAGTCAAGAATGACCATTCTCAATTTCTCGTATTCTGCCTGCCACTGTTGGGCTTTACTAAAAAAGAAATCCACCTTCGGATTCGTCTTATTCATTTGTCAGTGCTCCTTTTGAGCTAATAAACCAGGCATGGGGTATCGAGAAACGGGATCACAATAGTTGCCAACGCCGGTGAAGTCGAGATGTTGTAGTGCGTCAGGTCGTTGATTTGAGCGTAATTGCCGATTGAATCTTTGTTCATGGTTTGAAGTCATATTCAAAAACGAATGGATATGGTCCGTGACCGGCCAGGATGATTTCTCCGCCGCCGACGAGTCCTTCCAGCGCCTCCGTACCCAAGCCGGGGATAAACTCCCAGCGTGTGGTGACAGATTTCGGGTCGAAAGTGCCAGTATGCTGGGCAACAAAACTGCCGGTGCGCTCGCCGATGCGCCCAACGATGCGTTCGAGGCCTACGAAGCTGCCGCTTCCGTCCGGGTCATAGGCCATCAAATATTCCATGGAGCCTTCGCCTTCGATATCGCCTTCATAAGCAAAGGTGGCCTGGACGCGGGTAAGTTTGCGCCCGCCCTGCATCTCGGCGTAAGGTTTTTCATCCCAGTTTATGGCTGTGAAAGTTGCTTTTCCAGTTGTGTTCATTTTTCCTCGTAAGCGCGCCGTAAGCCTTCGATATCGATTTTGCGCATCTGGAGCATGGCCTGCATGGCCCGTGCGGCCCCGGCCGGGTCGGAGCCGCCTAAATAGGTGCCCAACGCCGTGGGGACAATCTGCCACGACAGGCCAAACTTGTCCTTTAGCCAGCCACACTGGCTTTCCTCGCCACCCTCCGCAGTGAGTCGGTTCCAGAATCGGTCGACTTCTTCCTGCGTTTCGCAGGGAACGAAAAACGAAATCGCCTCGGTAAATTTGAATTCCGGCCCGCCGTTCAGCGCCATGACCGGTTGTCCGTCAAGCTCAAAGTTGACCACCATCGCAGTTCCGGCGGGTTTGGGGCTACCTTCGCCATAGCGGGAAACATCCAGGATTTTGGAATCCTTGAAAATCGAGATGTAAAAATTGGCCGCTTCTTCGGCCTGGTCGTCGAACCACAGGAATGGCGTAATTTTATGCATGAGATTGTCTCCTGATTATCTGTTTACTATTCTATTATAGAACCTATATTCTAAGAAGTCAATGGGAGTATTTCTGTCCGAATAATACTATTCAAAATGGTTTTTGAAAATACCAAAATGGATTGGGGCACCATTCTGGGTTAATGAAAGCACTACAAAAAAGTTTATCTGGCAGTCTGACTCGTTGACAACTGATTCTCAGTATGGTATCGTTACCATAGATTTCCCCTGAAAGCAGAAAACAGATGCCCACCATCCAAGATGTTGCCAAACGCGCGGGGGTCGCACCCATCACTGTATCCAGAGTGGTCAACCATTCTGGCTATGCCAGCGAGGAAACTCGCCGACGCGTCGAAACAGCCGTCCAAGAATTGGGGTACGTGCCCAACACTTTGGCGCGCGGGCTGCGTTCCAAGCGCACCCATACCCTGGCCTTGGTGATGACCGATATTACCAATCCATTCTTT
The DNA here is from genome assembly GCA_003513015.1 of Chloroflexota bacterium. Taxonomy (GTDB): domain Bacteria; phylum Chloroflexota; class Anaerolineae; order Anaerolineales; family UBA11858; genus UBA11858. The sequence goes on along the minus strand of DOTA01000460.1, from coordinate 8,547 downwards.
ACTTTGATGGCGCGCGGCGTTGAAGATGCCGCCAGCGAAGCCGGATTTACGGTTATTTTTTGCAATTCTGATGAATCCGAAACCAAAGAAGAAAAATACGTGAATATTTTGGTACAAAAGCAGGTCGATGGGATTTTATTGATCCCGGCTTGCAGTAATTCAAAATCCGTAAAGTTCTTACATTCAAATGAAATTCCGGTGGTTTTGATTGATCGCAGCATCCCCAATCTTCAAACGGATCTGGTACGTTGTAACTCAGAGGAAGGTGCCTACAATTTAATCAAATATCTGATTGGATTAGGGCATAAAAATATTGCCACCATTACCGGCCCTCGAAGTGTTTCCACTTCCGAAGATCGCGTTTCCGGATATCAGCGCGCCATCTCGGAAGCGGGTTACGAAGGTTTTGAAAACATTTTTTACGGTAGCTTCACACAAGCTAGCGGATACGAACTCACCCAGCAGGCTTTAGCGCTTGCCGCGCGCCCAACAGCCTTGTTTGGTACTAACAATTTCATTTCGATTGGCGTATTGAAAACCCTGCGCGAGGCGAACATTGGCGTGCCCGAAGATATCGCTGTAGTGGGATTCGATGATTTGCCGGACAGCATGGTTGTTGACCCGTTTTTAACGGTTGCGGCCCAACCAGCCTACGAAATGGGCCAACAGGCCACAGAATTATTATTGAAACGACTTTCGGGTGATTTGCCACAGGATCATCAGGAAATCATCCTGCCGACCGAAATAATCGTGCGGGAATCTAGNNCACACTTCAACAAATTCAGTGTGCTAAACTTAACAAAATTGTGATCTACTGAATTTATTTGAACGGATCAGCAACTTTGCCTAATCCATTTAACGGAGAAAAAATCATGAATAACAACCCAACTGCTGCAACAACCTTGAAAAAAGATGATCTGATCGTGGTCGCCGGTGCCGGTGGCTTTATTGCGGGTTCTTTGGTCAAATATTTCGCCGATCAAGGCTTTACCCATCTGCGCGCTATCGACAAGAAACCCCTGCCCGAATGGTATCAGCGCGTTCCTGGCGTCGAGAGTTTATCTTTGGACTTAAGTTACCGCGATAACTGCAAACGTGCTGTGGAAGGTGCCGTGGAAGTCTACAACCTGGCCGCCGATATGGGCGGCATGGGTTTCATCGAGCGCTTTCGGGTGGAGTGCTTGCGCAGCATTCTGATCAACACCCATCTGATTGACGAATCCTACAACGCGGGTGTGGAGCGTTACTTCTTCTCGTCTTCAGCTTGCGCTTACAATACCGATTTGCAAAAAGACCCCAATGTGCGCGCCCTCAAAGAATCCGATGCCTACCCCGCTATGGCGGAGCGCGGCTACGGCTGGGAAAAACTGGTCTCCGAAATGTTCTGCCAGGAATATTGGGCTGAGCGCAAAATGAAAACCGCCATCGCCCGCTTCCACAATGTTTACGGCCCCAACGGCACCTGGGATGGCGGGCGCGAAAAAGCCCCAGCGGCGCTGAGCCGTAAGGTTATTGAAGCCGTTAATTCCGGCAGGCTCGAAATCGATATTTGGGGCGATGGCAGCCAAACCCGCAGCTTCATGTACATTGACGACTGCGTCAAAGGCATCGACATGATTACGCACGCCGAAGATTTAATCGCCACGCCCATCAACCTGGGTTCCAGCGAATTGATCTCNNAACAGCGACAACACCTTCATCCAGCAAGTGCTCGGCTGGGAACCCAGCACCTCCCTGCGGGAAGGTATGCAAAAAACTTACGCCTGGATCAGCCAGCAATATGCGGATCGTAAAGCCGGTAAACCCACCCCGGCAGGCCATCACTAAAAGCCAGAACCAATTTTGTGATACGGAATCATGCTGAAATCCCAAAGAGAAGTCTCCATCACCGAGGTGATTGGCCACATCCCCTATCGGATGGCCTTTGCCGGTGGCTGGATCGATCAACCTTTTGTCTCACAACATAATCCCGAACCACCCGGCTCGATGGTGGTGATTGCCATCGAACCCAACATCCCTTTTATGGATCGCTGTGGGATGGGGACCAGCACCCGCAAGGTTGCTACAAAAATTTGGGGGGATCGCGTTCCCCCAGGGGAGCCGGAGAATCTGGTGAGGGAGTTGTATACCACTGAAAATGAGGGGCGGCTGGCCCCCTCAGGTTCGCAAGATATGGCCGGAATTATCTATCCGGGCATCAACCGCCTGGATTACGATTTTCGCCACGAAGGCGGCTATTTTCCCATGCATGTTGAATCGAACAATGATCCAGAGGTGGCCTCCTGGTTAGAGCAGATCATCTACATGGTGCCAATNNCAAGCCTTGGGAGCTTCTATGAACGCGTGCATGACCTGTTGGGAGATGATTTTGCCCGGCACAGTGCGCCATCGAACGATCGAGACCGATTTGATGGCGATTCTAAAACATTATCAAGAACGTTACTTTGGCGCGATGTATTCCGGTTGTGGGGGTGGGTATCTCTATGTGGTTTCCGATGAACCCGTCCCGGGTGGTTTTCAGGTGAAAGTCAGAGTAGCTTAATGGAAAAGATTGCGGTTAGCGGTAGTTTCGACAATATTCAATCACCTGAGGTGCGTTTTTTGGAAGAGGCCGCCAAATTTGGCCCCGTGCATGTGTATTTGTGGTCAGATGAAGTTGTGAAGGCGCAGACCGGCATAAATCCAAAATTCCCCCAAGCAGAGCGCCGGTATTTTTTGGAAGCGTTGCGTTTTGTGTACAAAGTACATCCTGTGGATGCAGTTCCAAACCCGGATGAATTGCCCGAGATTGAGGGGTTCAAACCCCGGATGTGGGTTGTACCCCAAGATAACGATACCCCTCAAAAACGTCAGTATTGCGCCTCCCAAGGGATGGTTTATACCGTCATCGAAGAATTTGATCTCAAAGGGTTCCCAATCCCTGGCATCCCACAAAATTTACCTTTTCTCAAGAAAAAAGTGATCGTTACGGGCTGCTACGATTGGCTGCATTCGGGGCATGTGCGTTTCTTCGAGGAAACCGCGGCATTAGGGGATTTGTATGTGGTGGTCGGGCACGATGAAAATTTGCGTTTGCTCAAAGGCGCAGGGCACCCCCTGTTCCCCGAGGAGGAACGGCGTTATCTGGTCAGCGCCATCCGTTTTGTGAAGCAAGCGCTGATCTCCAGCGGCAACGGATGGATGGATGCCGAACCCGAAATTGAAGTGATCCGTCCCGATATTTATGCCGTCAACGAAGATGGGGACAAACCCGAGAAGCGCGCCTTTTGCGAGCAGCACGGCTTGGAATATGTGGTGCTCAAACGCAGGCCCGCCGAGGGTTTGCCCCAACGAGAGAGCACGCATTTGCGCGGGTTTTAGGGCAGGTTTGGCGAGCAATTGGAGACTTGTTTGTGGAGATTAGGGGGTGGAACTCCATAAGAAACCATGCCGCTGGCAATCATAGGTAACGATTATGTAAAAATCGGCAGGAATATCTTGATTTCTGATTTTTCCTGTGCTAACATGGTATGCGTATCATGTTACCCATACCATAGCGAAATTCTTACGAAAAGCTCACCAATGCCCACCATTCGTGATGTTGCCAAACTAGCTGGGGTTGCTCCCATAACTGTATCTCGGGTGATCAACGATACGAGTTATGTCAGCCAGGAAACGCGGGGGCGCGTTGAATCTGCGATTGAAGAGTTGGGGTATGTGCCCAATATGTTGGGGCCGAGCCTGCGTTTTCAGCAAACACTGACCCTGGCGGTTGTGATCACCGATATTACCAACCCATTCTGGACGACGGTTACGCGCGGAGTTGAAGATATTGCCCAGGCCAATGGGTATTCCACAATTCTTTGCAACACGGATGAATCGGATGAAAAACAAGATCAGTACCTGCACATGCTCTTGCGCCGCAGGATCGATGGAATTTTGTTGGTGCCAGCATGCAGCGATGCCAAACCTATCGAGTTGATCCGAAAACAGGCCATCCCGGTGGTGGTGTTGGATCGCCGAATTCCTGATGTGGATGTGGATATCGTTCGAGCAGACTCTGAAGCAGGGGCATACCAACTCACGCAACATCTCATCTCTTTAGGGCATCGGAACATTATGATGCTGGCCGGGCCTAAAAGTGTTTCAACTTCCGTTGATCGGGTAGATGGCTATCAAAACGCCCTGCGAGAGGCAAACTTACCAGAAAATACCAGCCATGTGGTTTGGGGGAATTATTCTCAGGAAGCGGGCTATCAGATGACTCAGGAAGTTCTGACCTTAACTCCCCGGCCAACCGCCATCTTCGCTGCGAATAATTTTGTGGCGGTTGGTGTCATGCAGGCCCTTCAGGAACAGGGAATTCGAGTGCCACAGGATATTGCCTTAGTTGCTTTTGATGATCTTCCATCAACGTTTACGATCACGCCATTTTTCACGGTCGCGAGGCAACCCGCGCGCGAGATGGGCCAGCGTGCTACCCAGTTACTTCTGGAACGGATCAAGGGTGCCAGCGATGTTCCTTGCCAGCATGTAATCTTGCCCACTCAAGTCATTATCAGAGCTTCAAGCGGAGAAAGGATTGCTGCTTGAAGTTTTTTCACCGATTTGATCCACTGACCTTTTGTCTTTATCATAACGAGGTACCTTATGAGTGAAGTTTTAGTTCTAATGGAGGGGATCGAGAAACAATTTCCCGGTGTTCACGCGCTCAACCAGTGCCAGTTCGAATTGCGCGCGGGTGAGGTGCATGCCCTGGTTGGCGAAAACGGTGCGGGAAAATCGACCATGATGAAGATTCTTGCAGGGGTATACCATAAGGATGCCGGACATATCTACCTGGAAAACCAGGAAGTTGAGGTTCAAAACCCACGGTTGGCCCAAAACCTGGGGATCAGCATGATCCACCAAGAACTGAACTTGATGCCCCATTTGACTGTGGCGCAAAACATTTTTATCGGGCGCGAACCACGGGGCAAGGTTTCTTTTATCGTGGATGATAAAACCACGAACCAGCAAGCCGAGAAGCTTTTCGAGATGCTCAGCTTGAAACTGGACCCGGATACAAAAGTCGCTGATCTGACCGTTGCCAAACAACAAATGGTAGAGATTGCTAAGGCTTTATCCTTCAATGCCAAGATTCTGATTATGGATGAACCCACAGCGGCCTTGACGGATGCCGAGATCGAAGATCTTTTCGACATTATCAAACAATTGCGCCAAAATGGGGTAGGGATTGTACACATCTCGCACCGCCTGGAAGAACTCAAACTCATCGCTGACCGGGTCACCGTAATGCGCGACGGAAAAACAATCGATACNNGCGCCGGAGATTCCCGAAGACCCAAGCCAGGAGGTTGTGCTGGAAGTTCGCAATCTCAACCGCGGCAAGGTTTTACGGGATGTCAATTTCAACCTGAAGAAGGGCGAAATTTTAGGTTTTGCCGGGCTGATGGGTGCCGGACGAACGGAAGTGGCTCGGGCGATTTTTGGGGCAGATACATACGACGCGGGCGAAATCTATATCAATGGGCAGCAAGTCCAAATTAAAAGCCCCAAAGATGCTGTCAGTCACGGCATAGGGTACCTCTCCGAAGATCGTAAACAGTATGGTCTTACGCTGGGCCTGGATATCAAAGAAAATATTGTGATGGCCAGCATGAAAAAATTCTTAAACTGGCGAATCTGGGTGGATTTCAAGAAAGCGGGGATCAGAGCACAAGAGATGGTCAAGGCCTTGAATATCAAAACCCCCAGCCTGGAACAAAAAGCCAAATTTTTGTCTGGCGGCAATCAACAAAAGGTTGTGATTGGCAAATGGTTGACGGCTGATACCGATATTCTAATTTTTGATGAACCCACCCGCGGCATTGATGTGGGCGCTAAGAGCGAGATTTACAAACTGCTCAACGATCTGGCCCACAGTGGGAAATCCATCATTATGATTTCATCTGAACTCCCCGAAATCTTGCGCATGAGTCATCGCGTGGTGGTGATGTGCGAAGGTCGGGTGACGGGAGTTTTAACCGCCAACGAAATGACGCAAGAAAGTATTATGAAGTTTGCTACGATGCGCAGTAGCCTGACACATTAAAGCCTGAGAAAGGTTCCCTAGCATTCACCCATTGGAAAATATTATGAAAACTGAACCTAGAAATGCCAAAACATTATTCCGTTCCGATGCTATGCAGCGGATTATGGCTTTTAGCGCGCTCATCGTGCTGTTTATCGGCTTCTCAATCGCTTCGCCCTATTTTCGCACCTTTGATAATTTTGTCGGCATCCTGCTGGCAACTGCCGTCAATGGTGTGTTAGCCTTGGGCGCAACCTTTGTGATCATCACCGCTGGCATTGACCTTTCGGTGGGCACCGTGATGACCTTTTCGGCAGTATTGACCGGGGTCTTTATCACCAACTGGGGCTTGCCGATCCCGGTGGGTATCCTCGGCGGCATTCTGGCAGGCAGCCTGGCCGGATTAATTAATGGCGTCTTGATTTCGCGCATGAAAATCCCGCCTTTCATCGCCACCCTGGGTATGCTTTACGCCACCAAAGGACTCTCGCTGGTAATTTCAGAACTCAAGCCGATTTATTTCAACGATACGCCCATGTTTCGCGAAATGGCGATGGGATCCGTGTTGGGCAAGATCATTCCCGGGCTTGAAGTGCCCAATGCCGTATTTATTTTGTTTGGCGCAGCCTTTATTGCCCATATTATTTTAAGCCGCACAATCCTGGGCCGTTACACATTTGCCCTCGGAAGCAACGAAGAAGCCACCCGCCTTTCAGGTGTTAATGTAGCCAGTTGGAAAACCGCGGTCTATACCCTGGCAGGCATGTTCAGTGGCATTGGCGGCGTTCTGATGGCCTCCCGTCTGAATTCTGCCCAACCCGCCCTCGGGGCAGGCTACGAATTGGATGCCATCGCCGCGGTGGTGATCGGAGGTACCTCTCTGAGCGGTGGCGAAGGCTCGATCTTGGGAACCATTATCGGGGCCTTCATCATCAGCACCCTGACCAATGGCCTTCGCATTCTTTCTGTACCTCAAGAATGGCAGATGGTAGTAACCGGGGCTATCGTCATCCTGGCTGTTTTCTTAGACATTTTGCGCCGACGACGTTAGTCTGGATTAATATCCCACTTTTTAGATAAGGAGGAACATATTTGCTTAAATAGAAAAACATTCGATACCGCTTTCTTGTCAAACACTAACAATCAATTAAGGAGAAAAAAATGAATACCAAGAAAATGCTTTTCATCCTGCTGGCCTTACTGCTCGTTGTTGCGGTACTCGTCGGCTGTGGTTCAAAGGATACATCCGATTCAGGCAAGCCCTATATTCCCGTGATCTCCAAAGGTTTCCAGCACCAGTTCTGGCAGGCTGTGAAAACGGGATCTGAGCAAGCCGCGACCGATTTAGGCGTAGAAATCACCTTTGAAGGTCCTGAATCTGAAGCCATGGTGGATAAGCAAGTTGAGATGTTCCAAACCGCTTTGGATAAGAAACCCGCTGCCATTTGTTTGGCGGCCGTTGACTCAAAAGCCTTCCAACCTTTGCTCGAAAAAGCCAAAGAAATGGGCATCCCCGTGATCGGTTTCGACTCGGGCGTTGACAGTGACATTCCCGTCACCACTGCGGCCACCGACAATATTGCCGCGGCCGCTCTGGCTGCGGACAAAATGGCCGAGTTGATCGGCGGTAGCGGCGAAGTTGCCGTCATCGCCCACGACCAGACCAGCCGCACCGGCATCGANNAACGAAGGCTCGATCATCGGCGTTCTCAATGCCGTTGCAGAGTTAGGTATGGAAGGCAAAATCACGGTTATTGGTTACGACTCCGGCCAACAGCAGATGGATGCCGTCCGCTCCGGCGCTGAAGCCGGTGCCATCACCCAGAACCCGATTGGTATTGGCTACAAGTGCGTTGAAGCTGCTTACAAAGCCTACAAGGGCGAGAGCCTCCCCAAGACCATCGATACCGGCTTCATGTGGTACGACGCCTCCAATATTGACAACGCAGATATTCAGGCCGTTCTCTACAAATAACCAGCATTGTCAAATGTAAAGTAAAGAACAGGGGCTGTTCATTCGGTTGGACAGCCCCTGTTCAAAAACCAAATCCTGAAATTTTTTTTGTCTTTGTGTGGTACGCATACCATGCAGAAAGGGACATTCTCATGAATATCACCCCCCCCACAAACCGACTTATCGGCTCCATGCCCAAAATTGGCATCCGCCCCACCATTGACGGACGTCGCCGCGGCGTGCGCGAATCTCTGGAAGAGCAAACCATGAACATGGCAAATAATGTGGCTGCGTTTCTCTCTGAAAACTTACGCCATGCCAACGGCTTGCCCGTGGAGTGTGTCATCGCCGATACCTGCATCGGCGGTGTTGCCGAAGCTGCCCAATGCGCCGAAAAATTTGCCCGTGAAGGCGTGGGCGTTTCGCTAACGGTCACCCCCGCCTGGTGTTATGGCTCTGAGACGATGGATATGGATCCCCTGATTCCAAAAGCGGTCTGGGGTTTCAATGGCACCGAGCGCCCCGGGGCTGTTTACCTGGC
>DOTA01000076.1 GCA_003513015.1 Chloroflexota bacterium | reverse complement strand
CTTCCTAACAGCCTAATTTTCTAAACTATCCAACTACTAAACAAAGGACCAACCACATGAATTGGGAAAAACTCACCTCTCTCGATTTCGAAAAAGCCGTTCAGACCTGCCAGGGCGTGGGCATTTTGCCCGTGGGCGTGCTTGAAGCCCATAGCTCTCACCTGCCCCTCGGCATGGATATGTTCGCCTGCCATTGGGCTGCCAGCCGCGCCGCCGAGATCGAACCGGCCATCGTCTTCCATGCCTACCCCTACGGCGTTAACATCGAATCGGCGCATCTGCCCGGTGCAGTTGTGTTTCAGCGCGAAGTTATCTTTGCCCTGCTCGAAAACGTCTGCGATGAGATGGCTCGCAACGGCCTCGACAAGATCATCATCCTCAGTGGGCATGGCGGCAACCGCTATTTCTTGCCGCTCTTTGTGCAAATGCTGCCCGAAAAGGATAAAACCTACACCGTCTATTATGCCGATCTGCCACACTTCCCCGGTGCGCGTGATTTACTCGAAGGTGATGAATTCGGCCACGCTTGCGAAGCCGAAACCAGTGTGATGCTGCACATTGATGCGGATACCGTTAAGCTGGAGCAAGCGCCGCCCCAAGGGTTTACCAACGCTCGCCGCAACGCTGAAATTTCCGAGGCGGGTGGCTACTCTCCCGTGGATTGGTATGCCATGTACCCGCATATGTACGTGGGCGATGCCCGCCCCGCCACCGCCGAAAAAGGCCAGATCATGCTGGAGCACGAGGTGGAGGCCTTGGTGAAACTCATCCGCGCCGTCAAAGCTGATGAGGTTACCCCTGGTTTGCTGCGGGAATTTGTGGAACGCAAGCAACATCCCAAAGCCCCCGATTTCTGGACCAAAGGCGAGTGATCTGCAAGCATATTGAGCTTGTCGAAATACGCTTGCAAGTTTAAAGCGCATCCTTCGACAAGCTCAGGATGCTGGGTTTGTCATGATGCCAACCCTCAAAAAACGCTGTGAACTTTGTGTCTCCGTAGTAAATTTCTTGCTCACTTAAAAATATGCCCATACCCGCGCTCAACCGCGTTCGCCTTTACTACTTCATCGTCACCGGAGCCGGTGGGTTTCTGATTCCTTTTTTGAGTCTGTTTTACCAGCGCCAGGGTTTGAGCGGCACTCAAATCGGCTTGCTCGGCACCGTAGGCGCGCTGGCCGGGATGGTCGCCGCCCCTTTTTGGGGCCGCCAAAGCGATCGCATCGCCGATCCCCGGCGTTTATTGCAGGCCGCCTTCCTCGGGTCTGCATTGGTCTATCTGATTATCAGCCAGCAAAATATGTTCGGTTGGCTGGCGTTGTTGATTGGTTTCAATGCCATTTTGGGGGCCGGGATCGACCCGATCTCCGATTCGATGACCCTTGGTTTGCTCAAGGGCCAACAAAAGACCGGCTTTGGCAGCGTGCGTTTGTGGGGATCGCTGGGCTGGGCGCTTACCGTATACTTGAGCGGGCTGTTGATCGAGCGCACCAGCCTAATGTCGGCCTTTTGGGGTTTTGCCCTGATGATGGTGCTCACAGTGCTAGTGCTGAACTGGCTTGATTTGAAATCCAACCAGGCAACGGATCACCGTTCATCTGAAGCGAAACCGAAAATCAGCACCCGCACGGTATTTGCCCTCATTGGTCAGGATCGCGCCTTGGTGGGCCTGGCTATCGCTTTGAGCGTGTTGTGGATCACTCGCTCCGGTATTTATCAATTCCAGGCTATTTATCTGGATCAGCTTGGGGCCGGGGAAAGCCTGATTGGGTTAGCCAGTACCCTCGGGGCTTTGGTCGAACTCCCAGGCATGTTGTTGGCCGATCACCTCATTCGGCGGTTCGGTTCCCACCGTGTGCTGGGAACCATGTTCCTGATCTACATCGTCATGTTTGGGATTGTGGCGCTCTTCCCCGCCATCCCGGCAATCCTGTTTTCGGCCGCGCTGGGTGGCATAACCTTCAGTTTTTACAGCGTGGGCATCGTGGTCTTTTTGAGCGAGCGCGCCCCGCTGGGCCAAACCGCCACCATTTTGGCCATCTTCACCAGCACCTTGCGCGGCCTAATCTCGTTGATTTCTGGCCCGCTGGCGGGTTTGGTTTTTGATCTGTTCGGGGCCTACTGGCTGTATGTGATGGCGATTGGCGGCAGCCTGCTGGCGGGAATCATTTTTCGTTTGTTTGTCACCGGTAAACGTAGTTTGCCGGACATTGAAAGGATCGGATAATGGATGATTTGCTTTTACTCCCGGCCCCGCGTCGCCTGAAATTGACCGGTGGGGAATTCCCTTTACCCAAGGATGGCTTTATCAGCCTTCAAGCCGCCCACAGTGCCGATTTGCTCTTCACCGCCCGGCAGTTACAAACTGCGCTCCAAGATTTCGCGGATGTAGATTACGCGATCGGTGCGGCGGGGGGCGGGGATTTTGTGTTGAGTGTAGTCCCTGGGAGTGTGGCGCACCCTCAGGGATACGAACTGACCATTACGGGTGAGCGCGTTTTCGCGGTGGCCAGCACGCTCCAGGGCTGTTTTTACGCCGTCCAAACCCTGATCCAAATTTTAAATCAATCCAGGGATAGAATGCCGCAACTGCGCTGCTCCGACTGGCCCGATTTTGCCCAGCGCGGCGTGATGCTCGATATCAGTCGCGACAAAGTTCCCACTATGGAGACGCTCTACAGGTTGATTGATCTGCTAGCAGGCTGGAAGGTTAACCAGTTCCAGCTTTATACCGAGCACACTTTTGCTTACCGCAATCACCGCCTGGTTTGGGAGAAAGCCTCGCCGCTCACCGGGGAAGAAATTTTGCAATTGGATGCCTACTGCCGGGATCGTTTTGTGGAACTGGTACCCAACCAGAACGTTTTCGGGCACATGCACCGCTGGCTGGAGCATCCCGAATATGCCCATCTAGCCGAAGCGCCCGAAGGCGCGCAAACTCCCTGGGGATTCTTCAACCCGCAGCCTTTTTCGATTTCGCCTGTGGTGCCCGAAAGCCTGGAGTTGGTGCGCGAACTTTTGGATGAATTGCTGCCCCATTTTTCGTCCGCACAGGTCAACGTCGGGTGCGATGAAACCTACGATGTCGGCCAGGGCCAGAGCAAAGCGCTTGCCGCTGAGATTGGCGCTGACCGAGTGTACCTGAATTTTGTGAAGCAAATTTATCGTGAGGTCAAATCTCGCGGCAAGGTGATGCAATTCTGGGGCGACATCATCATGGAGCACCCCAACCTGGTGCCCGATTTACCGCGCGACGCCATCGCCTTAGAATGGGGCTACGAGGCCGAGCATCCCTTTGATGAACACGGTGCGCTCTTCGCCGCTTCGGGGATTCCGTTTTATGTCTGCCCCGGCACCTCCAGTTGGAACACGGTAGCCGGGCGCACAGCCAATGCCCTCGAAAATCTGCGCAATGCCGCCGAAAACGGGATCAAACACGGGGCGGCGGGCTACCTCAACACCGATTGGGGCGATAACGGCCACTGGCAACCCTTGCCGGTGAGCTACCTCGGGTTTGCCTACGGGGCGGGAGTTTCCTGGGGGTACGGGAACAACCAGCAAATGCCAGTGCCGGAGGCCTTGAGCCGGTTTGCTTTCCGGGATCAGGCCAATCTGATCGGCAAGATTCTCTACGATCTCGGCAATGTCCATCAAAAGATTAGTTTCCCGCTGCACAATTCCACGGTGTTATTTCGCATCTTGCAGGTTTCTTTAGATGAGTTGGAAAATTATGCTGGCGAGGCGCACGAGATCGTGTTTGGTTTGCGAGAAACATTACCCGCCATTGATACGATCATGGCCGCGTTGGATCGGGTGGATTTGCAGCGCCCGGATGCCGATCTGATCTGCCGCGAGCTGACCTGGGCAGCCGACATGCTGCGCCATGCCTGCCAGCGTGGTATTTGGGCCTTTGGCAAGATCGACGGTGCAGAAGATGTGGCTTTGCGGGCCGTCTTGGCCGACGACGCGGCGCGTTTGATCGCCGAATATGAGCAAATTTGGCTGGCGCGCAACCGTCCGGGCGGCTTTGCCGAGAGTGTGGCGCGGATGAAAACCATGCAAACGGCATACGCATAATATTTGCGATACAATAGCTCGGTATTCAAATTACATAGAGGTTTACATAGTGGAAACAATTGAGTTATCGGTATTCGATCACGGAGCACAACACACGGAAATTTTACGTGCCCTGTTAGATGTATTTGAAGCTCGCCAGCATATCAAAGTGCATCTGGATGTGATTCCCTGGCTGGGGTCGTGGTCGCGCATGGTGCAGGTGGCTTTATACAAAGATGGCCCGGATGTTTCTGAGATTGGCAGCACCTGGATTGGCGATTTTTCGAATATGAATGCAGTGCGCGCTTTCACCGCAGAAGAAATTCATCAAATGGGCGGGGCAAGTGCATTTTTAAAGCCCTCCTGGCAAGGCGCTGGCACGCAATCCGGGCTTCATTCCTCCGATTTCACGCTGTGGGGCATGCCCTGGCTGGCTGATGTGCGTGTGATTGTTTATCGGCGGGACATCTACGAGCAAGCGGGGATTGATCTGAATGCCGCTTTTAAAAACCAGGAAACCCTAGAGCATACTTTTGCTCAATTGCAATCCGCGGGTGTGGAGGTTCCCCTGGTTTTGCCAACCTTGCGCTCGCGCATCGATTTGCATATTCTTGCCTCCTGGATTTGGGCCGAGGGCGGCAAGTTTTTTGACCCACTCCAAGAGCGAATTTTATTTGATCAACCGGAGGTTTTGCGGGGTCTGGCGCGCTATTTCGGTTTAGGCCGTTTTCTGGCACCAGCCGCCCGCGGGTTGGATGATCTCACGGCCAATGACAGTTTCTTCAACGGCCATGCGGCCACGGTCATAGGTGGTCACTGGCTCTTATTGGATGAACGCATCCGCAAAAATTTCGCCGATAAAATTGGCGTAATCGGTGTCCCCCCGTCTTCTTTTGTGGGTGGCAGCCATTTCGTGATTTGGCAGCACAGCCGGAGAGCCAGCGCCGCCTTTAAATTGATCGAGTTTTTGGCTGGCAGTGATACGCCGCTTGATTTGTACCCCGGATTTGGTTTCCCCACCCGTTTGGATGCCATCGCACGCGCCGATTTTGTGAAAGACCCCAACTGGAATGCCATGATTCAGGCTGCCGCGCACGGGCGCACCATCCCAGTGGGGCGTTTGTGGGGCATGATTGAAAAACGGCTGGTTGATTTGATCCCGGTAGTCTGGCACGAAATTTTTGCCACTGAAAACCCCGAGGTAGAAGCCATCGTATCCAGGCGGTTCACCGCTGTGGCCGAGCGGCTGCGCCTCACCTTACACGCTTGATGGATGCTTTGCCAGATGACCAGTGGCTTGCATTTCTCTGAACACCTACCCAATTACCTCAGCCATTATTTCGAAGCCGCCATCGGCCCTTTTGTCAATTTATCGGATCTGCCCCTCATCGAAGCGGAAACCCAATTAACCCAAATTCGCGAGCTTGGAGAGACCTTCGCCAGCCAGCGATCTGCGGATTATTTAACCATCCGGCGGGATTTAGAAAATCGTGTGCGCCAGATTTTCATCCAAAAAGGGGGATTGCCGACCCGTGAGCGACCCCATTATATGATATTAGGCGCTTGCCCCTGGCTTTTGGGTTGGTACCGGCATGGACGGGAACTCCGCCTCCCGCTGGAAAAATTCCCCTCCGCAGTGGTCAGTTTCACCTACGGCGACACCTTCCCCGCCTTGCGTTATCAGGATGGCAAACCTTACCGCGGGCAGGTTTATCGCCTCGAAGAACTCCCCGATTTAGTGCTACAATTTGACCTGCCCCAAAACTGGAATCCCTACGGTGAGCATGGTCCCGATCGCTATATAGAGGCTCAAATCTGGGATGATGCGCCCTTGCGGGCATACTTGAATAACCGATCAAGAACGAATACGGAGTTCCCAGCCACAAAGAATTCTCAGTGAACCTTAACAGAATCTTTGTGCTCTCTGTGTCTCCGTGGTAANNGGCCGATTTGTGGCATACCCTCGGCGTGGAACGCTTGGGAATCCCCAAAATTCGCGTGACCGATGGCCCCAATGGTGCGCGCGGCGCCGAGGGCGAAATGGCCCCGCCCTCGGTCTGTACCCCCGTGGGGGTGGCCCTGGCGGCCACCTGGAACCCGGAATTGATCCAGCGAGTCGGTGAAGTTTTAGGCGACGAAACCAAAACCAAAGGCTCGCACGTGCTGCTGGCCCCCACCGTCAACATCCACCGTGGTCCGCTGGCCGGGCGCAACTTCGAATGCTACTCCGAAGACCCCTACCTGACCGCGCGGATGGCTGTGGCTTATATCAACGGTTTGCAAAGCAAAGGCGTGAGCGCCTGCATCAAACACTTCGTTTGCAACGATTCGGAATTTGAGCGCACCTCCATGAGTTCCGAAGTGAGCGAGCGTGCCCTGCGCGAGATCTACCTGTATCCCTTCATGGTGGCGGTAGCCGAGGCCAAACCCTGGACGCTGATGTCAGCCTACAACAAAATCAACGGCGTGTGGGCCAGCGAAAACAGTTACACCCTGCGCCAGATTCTCAAGGGCGAGTGGGGTTTTGACGGTTTGGTGATGTCGGATTGGACCGGCACTTACACCGATGGCCCCGCCGCGGGCGGCCTCGACCTCGAAATGCCCGGCCCTGGCCGTTGGATGGGTGAGAATGTGCTCAAAATGGTGCAATCCGCCCAACTCAGCGAAGATTTGATCGATGACAAAATCCGCCGCTTGCTGCGCACCGTGGCGCGTGTGGGCGCTTTTGAGAATCCCGTATTGCAACCCGAAAGCTCGGTTGATGATCCCGCCCACCGGGCCGTGGTGCGGCAGGCCGCCAGCGAAGCGATTGTGCTGCTCAAAAACGAAAATAACCTGCTGCCCCTGGCACCCGATCAATACAAAACCATCGCCATCATCGGCCAAAACGCCCTGGAACCGCCCATCATGGGCGGCGGCAGTTCGCGCGTTACCCCGCATCCGGTGGTTTCGCCGCTCGAAGCCATCTTCGAGCGCGTTGCCGAAGGCACCGAAATCAAATACGCTTTGGGCGCATCGCTCTATAGAAACCTGCCTCCCCTGAATATGGAATTTGTTAGCTTCAATGGTCAGACTGGGATGCAGGTGGAGGTTTTTGATAATTTTGATCTTTCCGGCGCGCCCGCGGCTACGCATCTGGTTGATCGCTCTGGCCTCTCCTGGAGTGATGGTTTTGTGGCCCCGGCCAATCCGCACAAATTCTCGGCCCGCATTTCGGCCACTTTCAGCGCACCCGAAAGCGGTAGTTACACTTTTGCCCTCACCGGCAACGGCCTCAACCGCCTGAGTTTCGCTGGCCGGACTGTGATCGACAACTGGGGCGAGGCCCGTGAAGACCCCTGGGAGCAGGCTAAGCAGGGCGTTCAAGTGGAACTCAACGAAGGGCAAGCTTACGCCTTCCAGATCGAGTTTGCCTACGAAGGCAGCTTCCCCTGGCGCGGCCTACAAATTAACTGCCTGCCCCCCATGCCGGAAGATCCTCTGGGCGAGGCTTTAGCGGCTGCCTCCCAGGCTGACCTCGTGATTCTATTTGCCGGAAACACCGCTGAATGGGAATCGGAGAGCTTCGACCGCCCGGATATGGAACTCCCCCAAAATCAGAATGAACTGATCAACGAAGTTCTCAAAGTCAACCCCCACACGGTGATCGTGCTTAATACGGGCGCACCGGTACACATGCCCTGGATCGAGCATGTTCCGGCGATGATCCAGGCCTGGTTTGGTGGCCAAGAGATGGGCAACGCCATCGCCGATGTGCTCTTTGGGCTGGTGAACCCCAGCGGCAAGCTGCCCACCACCTTCCCCGTGCGCCTGCAAGATAATCCCGCTTACCTCAATTACCCTGGCGAAAACGGACATGTGCACTATGGCGAGGGC
>DOTA01000395.1 GCA_003513015.1 Chloroflexota bacterium | reverse complement strand
GGATGCCCGGAGGGTAATTCTTTGAGCACGGTTATCAGGTCTTCAATTTCTTGCTCAGTGGGGATGATGCCCAATTGGCGGGCGTAGGCTTGCAGCATGGCAATGCCGCTGCGGCCATACGTGGCATAAACCATCAGGTGCATGGCCCCTGGCGGTTTCAGGATCCCTCGCAGGGCGCGCAAACCCACCTCGGGATCGGGTAAATGGTGAAGCACCCCGGTACAGATGATCTTGTCGAACTGGCGGCCCAGCTCACCTACCCGTTCAATAGGCAATTCCTGAACGTGCAGATTCTTTAGGTTGTATTTGCGCTTTAGTGCGCGGGTATGGCGCAGGCTAGTGGCGCTGATATCAATCCCGGTTACGCGCGCCGCTGGTTGACGAATGGCATGTTTGGCCGCTTGCGAGGTGCCGCAGCCTGCCACCAAAATCTGCAAGTCTTCCCGATAAGCTTCTCCCGGCCAGAGCAAATGGAAATCGGCGCGCAAGCGAGTCCCATCCTGCCAAAGTTGGCGGTAAGCATCAAGATCGCTGACGGGCGGCGGGTAGGGATGTCGGTCGTAAAAATCCTGTATCGGGTCATTCATGGGGTTGGTTCCAGGGAGCGGTTTCATCCTGAGGGCAGCGCCAAACTGAAATTCATTAGATCACGGATTCGGAGTCATCAGCATCCTGAACAACGTTGAAGGATGCGGGTCAGGCACACTTCAACAAGTTCAGTGTGCTAAACTCAGCAAAATCGTGATCTACTGAAATTATGATTTGCTCTCGCTCAGCAGCGCACCGCGCACGGATGGTCGCGGGCCGCTGGCAGATTTACCACTCTTGTGGCGGCCACGCGCGGCGGCGGGCTTCCAGCCGTGGCAATGTTTGAAAGCCATCTCGCTGCCACAGGGACAGGGATCATCGGCCTTAGCTTTGGCGAAGGCCTGCGGGAAGTGCGCTTCACGCTGGTTCACAATTGCCATCACATCTTCGGCCGGGCGGCCAGAGCGCAGCAACATGCTCAAGATTTTATAGGGTTCGTTCACGCGATGGAAGAAACCTTTGTAGCCCGCACATAGATAATTCAGGCCGGGTTCCCCGCTGGGGGTTTCGATGAAGCGATTTTTGGGGCATTCCCCGTGACAGGCGAAGCGTACCTCGCAATCCAGACAATATTGCGGCAGCGAATCGCGCTTATCCAGCCCGAACTTAACTTGCCGGTCGGAAGCCACTAACTCAATCATGTGCTCTTCCTGAATATTGCCCAGCAGAAAATCGGGTTCCACAAAATGGTCGCAGGAATACAGGTCGCCATTGTGTTCCAGTGCCAAACCCAGGCCGCAAGTTTCCTCGAAAACGCACATCCCGGAGGGCATTCCCATCCAGCGGCGGGCCGCGGCCTCGAAGGTTTGGATGAACATCTCGCCCACATCGTGGTGAATCCACTCGTCGAAGACTTGGATCAGAAAGCGGCCAAATTGTTCGGGTCGCACCGATCTTTCGGTTACGGTATCACCCACATTGTAGATATTGAATCCGTCCGGGTTAATGCGCTCAATCACCGGGATAAATTGAATCCAGGTGGTGCCAACTTCATCCCGTAAAAACTGGTAAATCTCACGGGGATAATCCCCATTGAGGCGGTTGACCGTGGTCAGGATGTTAAATTCGACCCCATGTTTTTGCAACAAACGCACCCCGCGCATGACCTTGTCAAAGGTACCCTTGCCGCCTTTGTCGACCCGGTGGGCATCGTGCAGGTGCTGAGGGCCGTCGAGGCTGACGCCCAGTAAATAATTGTTCTCTTTGAGAAACTCACACCACTCATCATTGAGCAGGGTGGCGTTGGTTTGCATGGTGTTTTCGAACGTCATGCCCGGTTTGCGGTACTTTTCCTGATAGGCGATGGCCTTGCGGAAAAAATCAACGCCCATCAAGGTGGGTTCGCCGCCCTGCCAGGCTACGGTGACCTCCGTAGAGCGGTGGCTTTCGATGAGTTGGCGGATGTAGGCTTCGAGCACTTCATCGCTCATGCGGAATTTGCTGTTGGGGTAGAGCAATTCCTTATCGAGGAAAAAGCAATACGAACAAGCCAGGTTGCAGGTCGCACCGCTGGGTTTGGCTAAAATATGGATTCGAGGAGGTGGGGGATTTTTTGGCATGAAAGTATTATACATGATTAAACTGACCGCCTGTGTCCGATTAACCTTCGGCCAGCGCCAGATTTTAGAGTGCTTCCGTTAAAATGGGGATTACCCGGCTTTGAAAGCTAGCGCCTCGATAAAGATCCGGTTAAAATCCGCATCCCGGTCGAGGTCAATTTGCCGGGCTTCACGGGCCAGCTTTTCCCCCAGGGCAAAGCCTGCCTCCGAAAGGAAGATGGCAGCCCCCATTCCGGCTCCATTAGGGATGCTCTGCACTTTTTCCGGCGGTACATCCGGGATCATTCCCAGGCCGATGACCGCCTCGATATCCAGTTGCCCACCGAAGGACCCGGTCAGAATCACGCGCTGCAAATCTGCGGGAGCCAGCCCCAGATTCTTCATCAAGACCGCGATGGCAGCCCGGATGGCGCCTTTGGCCTTCTGTAATTCGCGGATATCCTTCTGGGTCAGCCAGACATCCCGCTCGGGGGTCAGGTAAAGGGTTTTGGGGCCGTTATCCTTCACCAGTTGAGCGGACATCAACGGCGGGTAAGCCACCAGCCGCCCGCTGGGGTCGATCACTCCGGCATGCACCAATTCGTAGACCACCCGGATCAAACCGGAGCCGGTCAAACCTTGGGGGGCTTCATCCCCGATGGTTTCGAAATCGAATATCCCATCCCGCAGATCGGCATCCACGATAGCGCCATCAACGGCGCGCATCCCGCAGGAGATGTTGACCCCCTCAAAGGCCGGGCCAGCCGCGGTGGATGCTACCAGGATAGTTTTGCCATCGGTGAGCAGCACTTCGCCATTGGTGCCCAGGTCAACCGCAAGTTGCGGGCCAGGGGGATTGTCGTAATCGAAGGCTGCCAGGCAAGCCAGGGCATCCGAACCGACAAAGCCGCCAATCACAGGCGGCAGCATCACCTGCACTGCAGCGGGCAAAATATCACTGAGTAGCCCATTGGCGTTGCGGATGGCTTGGCTGGTGAAGGGTTGGAAGGGCAGGGTGGCGATGCTATCAATGGGGAGTTGGGCGAACAGGTGGTGCATGGCCACGTTGCCTACCACTGTGACGCGCTGCACGCGCCGCATGATTTTTGGAGAGAGTTTTAGGCTGCCGATGGCCTGGTTGATCGAGGAAACCGCCAGCCGATACAGGCGTTGGCGGTGGTCTTCGCTGTTTTGGGCAGCGTGCAACCGTGAGATGATGTCAGCCCCATAGATGCGCTGCTGGTTGAGGGAGGCCCCCCCCGCCACAATTTCGCCGTTGTCGAGCATGGTCAGGTAAGCGGCTACGGTGGTGGACCCCAGATCAATGGCTAACCCGAGGGGAACCTCGCGCTCCTGGCGGTGGCGCTTGCTACCCTTGAAGACCTTGTTGGAATAGACCACGATGGGCGAAAGCACAATTTGGGTATCGCCTTGCACGCGTGCGCGGCAGGCCAGACGGGTGCCAACGGCCAGTTCCCCGGCGGTGAGGTGCTGGTGTTCAATTTCATCGGGCGGGTTGCCGCCCTGTTCCACGAGCACTTTGCAACTTCCGCAGGTGCCGCGGCCTGCGCAGGGCTGCTCCAATGGTAGGTTGGCGGCCGCGATGATCTCGCTGAAAGGCGCTCCATCAGCCGCTTCCACCACCTTTTTCTCCTGTCCGTAAACCAGGGTGGTCGTGTTCATCGGAACATTTCTTGGGTGAGGGTGCCACCCGGCGAGACCACCACAAATTCGGGTGGCGGGGCGTGTTGGTCTGTGAGGGCGGCCGCGATTTGACCCAAAAATTCCTGGCTGCCCAGATATTCTTCGTAGCGCATGCCAAAACGTTCACAATAGGCGGCCACTTCCAGGGCGCGTGGGCGATAGGTCTCCAAATCTTCGGGGTGATGGGCTACGAAAAGCAAACGTTTGTAGTGCTGATATTGGGTTTCCATCAACCAGTCGGCAGTTTCGATGCCGTATTTTTCGGTCAGTTTTTCGTATTCACTCAAGGGGTCAGAACCCACCTCAAACCAG
The DNA here is from genome assembly GCA_003513015.1 of Chloroflexota bacterium. Classification (GTDB taxonomy): domain Bacteria; phylum Chloroflexota; class Anaerolineae; order Anaerolineales; family UBA11858; genus UBA11858. Next base: position 20 of record DOTA01000395.1, on the reverse strand, counting down.
CCTTTGGTCAGGTAATAGGT
>DOTA01000240.1 GCA_003513015.1 Chloroflexota bacterium | reverse complement strand
AAAGCGACATCTTTGAGACCCTCGACTTCCACGCCACCGGAACCAAACATGATTAGAGGACCAAATTGGGGATCACGCACCGCGCCCACGATGACTTCCTGGCCCTGGGGAATCATCCGTTGCAGGTAGATGCCCTCTATGCGGGAATTTGGGCTGGCCGCCGAAACCCGGTGGATCAGCGCGTCCCAGGAGGAACGCAGCGCGGTCTCATCTGTGATATTCAGGGCTACGCCCCCCACATCAGATTTGTGGGCGATGTCGGGTGAGGCGATTTTCAGGGCCAGGGGGAACCCGATTTGACGGGAACACTCTATAGCCTCGTCAGCGCTCTTCGTCAGGGTCAGGGCCGCTGTCGGGATGCCGTAAGCCGCTAAAATCTGGTCGCCCACTTCCGGGGGTAGAAATCCATCTAAATCTTGATAGATCTGGCAAGTTTCTAAAACCTGCCAGGTCTTAACGTTATCCCGTAAAACCGGCTCGGCTTGCGCATTTTGTAAGGCTTCGGCGCGTTCGGCCAGGGCAGCCAGGGCCGCGGCGGCTCGCTCGGGGAAGCGATATTCGGGGACGCGCGCCGCGCGCAGGTGTTCGACGGCCTCCTGAATCAGGCGCTCACCCATCACGGCCACCACCACGGGCTTTTGGGCGGTGTAAATCACCGGGATAATGGCCTTGGCCACCGCCCCAGAAGTGAACATGGGCGGCGTGGGATAGATTACCATCACGCTATCCACATCGGGGTCATCGAGCAGAATGCGCAGGCTGGCGGCGAACTGCTCCGGGGAGGCCGTAGCGAGCATGTCGACGGGGTTGTGCAGGCTGGCGGCAGGTGGCAGAATGGATTGCAGAGCCTGCTGGGTGACGAGACTGAGTTCGGTGAGATGCAGGTTTTCGGCTTCGAGGGCATCTGCCGCAGTCACGCCCGGGCCGCCAGCATTGGTCAGCACGGCCACGCGCCGTCCTTGGGGGAGCGGGCACCAGGCCAGGGCGCGGGCGCGGTCGAACATGCCTTCGCTGGTTTCGGCGCGCAGCACCCCCGCCCGGCGGAAAGCCGCGTTGTAAGCGGCCTCTTGCCCGGCCAGCGCGCCGGTGTGCGAGGCCACGGCGCGGCGACCGGCTTCGAAGCGCCCCACTTTGAGGGCGATAATCGGTTTTTGCAAGGCGACTTGCCGGGCATTCTGCACAAAACGTGGGCCATCTTTGACACCTTCGATGTACAGGCCCAACACGCGGGTGAAGGGGTCGGCGGCGATGGGGGTCAGCACATCGGTTTCGCTGACGTTGGCCTGGTTGCCCAAACTCACCAAGCGAGATAGCCCGTAACCCTGGCCGCGCGCCCAATCGATAACTGCCGCGCAGATCGCCCCGGAGTGCGAGATGAAAGCTACATCGCCGGGGGTGGGGCCGGGCGGCGGCAGAAAGGTGGTGTTGATGGGCAGATGCGTATCGAGCAGGCCAATGCAGTTGGGGCCGAGCAAGCGGATTTTGTACTGCCGGGCAATTTCCACGATTTCGGCTTCGAGGGCCGCGCCTTCGGGGCCAACCTCGCGGAATCCACCGGAGCCGATGATGGCGGCCTGGATGCCGCGCTGCCCGCATTGGCGCAGGGCGTCGGCCACGAAGGGCGCGGGGATCAGCACGGCAGCTAAATCCACCGGGGAGGGGATTTCGAGTACGTTGGTGTACACTGGGCGTCCGAGCAGTTCGCCGCCTTTGAGATTGACGAAATGCACCGCGCCCTGGTAATTGCTCTGGATCAGGTTGCGGGCCAAACCGTAGCCCAACTTGGTGGGGTCTGCGGAAGCGCCGATAATCACTACGCCTTTGGGGGCGAAAAAGGGAGTAAGAGAGGAATCTGGAGTCATGCAGATATTATAATTGAGTGGAGAGTGGGTGGTGGAAAGTGGGCAGCAGGTAACTGGTTACTGGTTAACTTGCGGCTTGGCGCTTGAAGCTTGCTGCTTATAACTGAAAGGAGTTTTGATGGAAACACCATATTTTGAACTTGCTACCCGCGTGGCTGACTTGTTTGCCGAGCGCCCCGAGGTGGAATCCGTGGCCTTGAGTGGCTCGCTGGGAAGCAGCCATATCGACGCCGTCAGCTTCACCGACGCAGCCTCCGATATTGATCTGTATGTTTACACGCGGTCAGATATTCCGCTGGAGGCGCGCTATGAGATTATGCGGCGCTCCGGGGGTGCCTCACGCGCCGATATGGGGCTGAATTACTGGGGGCCGGGGGATGAGTGGTTTGACGCCGCTACGGGTATCGAGGTTGATATCATCTATTTTGACGCAGGTTGGATGGAAGATCAGATCAACCGCGTGATGCGGGATCACCGACCCAGCCTGGGGTACAGCACTTGTTTCCCATTCACCATTCGAAATTCGCGGGTGTTCCACGATCCCCAGGGGTGGTGCGCGGCCCTCCAGGGGGTCAGTCAGCAACCTTACCCAGGGGTGTTACGGGAAAACATCATTTGCCACAATCATCCCGTATTGCGTAAAATCATTCCATCCTATTTCTTCCAACTGGAGAAGGCCGTCAAACGCGGCGATCTGGTGAGCGTCAATCACCGGTTGGCGGGATTGCTGGCGAGTTATTTCGATAATCTTTTTGCACTCAATTATCAATTGCACCCGGGAGAGAAACGCATGGTGCAAAAGGTTGTGTCAAGC
>DOTA01000421.1 GCA_003513015.1 Chloroflexota bacterium | reverse complement strand
GATGGCAGTTTTGGAGGCCCGTACCAGGTAGAGGAAGCTATCATGCAAGAGATTTTTGAGGCCTGCGTGGCGGATGTGCTGCATTTGCTGACCTGAACGCGAAACTTGTAACTTGTCCCTGGCTTCTCTCTCCGGTACAATGGGGAAAATTGGAAACGAGGTGAAAGATGCAAAAACAAGTTGTTGTTGCCGAAAACGCCCCCAAGGCTATCGGGCCATATTCTGCGGGCGTAAAAATTGGAAATTTTGTTTACACCGCCGGCCAATTGGGGATTGACCCGCAAGCCGGTGGTTTTGTGGATGGGGGTATCGAAGCGCAAACCCGCCAGGCGCTAAAAAATCTTAGGGCTGTGCTCGAAGCCGCGGGCAGTTCGCTGGAAAATGTGGTCAAAACTACGGTTTTCTTGCGCGATTTGAACGATTTTGCCGCCATGAATGGCGTGTACGCCGAGTTTTTTACCGAGAACTTCCCGGCTCGCTCAGCGGTGCAGGTGGCGCGCTTGCCCCTGGATGCCGCCGTGGAAATTGAAGCCGTGGCAGTGATTGGTGAATAGTTTTTGGGTAACAAGTTTACCGGCGCAAATTACCAGTTACCTTATTGCCCGGTAACTCGCTACCTGCCCTCCATGCCCCAAGTCTCAATTATTATTCCTTGCTACAATGAGCAGGCCACCATCCGGCTTTTACTGGATGCGCTGTATGCTCAGGTCTTCGCTCGCTCGGAGATGGAAGTCATCATCGCTGATGGTTTATCTACGGATGGCACGCGGGCGGAGATATCCGCCTGGGGTATCGCACACCCCGATTTGATCATTCGGATCGTGGATAACCCCAAACGTGTGATTCCGGCGGCCTTGAATGCGGCGCTGCGCGCGGCTGAGGGCGAAATCGTGGTGCGGTTGGATGCCCACTCGATGCCGGAGCATGATTACGTGGCGCGCAGCGTGCAGGCTTTGCGGGAGGGGCGCGGCGATAACGTCGGCGGGGTTTTGCGGATTCAGCCCGGCGCAGCCGGATGGGTGGCGCGTTCCATTGCGGTGGCGGCAGCCCACCCTTTGGGAGTCGGCGGCGCGCAATATCGGGTCGGGGGCCAACCCCAGGCGGTGGATACAATCCCCTTTGGGGCCTATTATCGGAATCTGATTGAGCGCATCGGCTTCTATGATGAAACCCTGCTCTCGAATGAAGATTACGAGTATAATGCCCGAATCCGCAGGGCCGGTGGGGTCGTGTGGTTCGATCCACAAATTCAATCCACTTATTTTGCCCGTTCTACCTTTGGGAAACTTGCGCAGCAATATTGGCGTTATGGGTATTGGAAGCTGCAAATGCTGCGCCGCTACCCCAATACGATCCGCTGGCGGCAGGGGCTGCCTCCTGCGTTTGTTCTTAGCGTGTTTTTAATGAGTTTGTTGGCGATCTGGTTTCAATGGGCTGCCTGGCTGCTATTGCTCGAAACGATCTTTTACAGCCTAGTTTTGGCGGTTGTGGGTTTGCAGAGTGCCGTTCGGGTGCGAAATGCCGGTTTGGTGATTGGCGTACCCCTGGCAATCGCTAGCATGCACATTTCTTGGGGAGTGGCCTTTTTGTGGAGTTTTGGGAAAACTGTGCTGCGTCGGGCTGGATAGTGCGCAAGGCCAGCATTTGATAAAGATAAGTGGTAGGTAACCTTACTTTGATGGAAACACAGAAAGCATCCTACTGGCGAATGCATGATGGAGAGCGCCGGGCGTTACTTTTAGCAGGGGATTTTGTAGTCGGTTTGATTGCCCTGGCGATTGGCCTGGTAGTTTGGGCGGCAAATGCTCAGTGGTACGGTTTTACAATGGCTTTTCTGCGCGATCTGGTGGCAGGCTGGTTTTATTTGTTGCCGCTGGCCTGGCTGCTCTTGATGATCAATTTATATGATGTTCACAAGGCTGCCAATTGGCGCAGAACAATGCAAGGGGTGGCAGTCGCCGCCCTGATTGGTTTTGTGGCTTATTCGATCGTTTATATCGTTTCGGAACCCGCTTCACTGCCCCGTCGGGGCGTNNGCGGGTTTCCTGATTTCCGCATCGCTGCTAACCTTAGGGTGGCGCTGGATTTATATTCGGGTGTTTACGGCACCCCAATTTATGCGCCGGGTTCTGTTGGTGGGGGTTGGAAACGCCGGACAAATGATTTTGCGGGTGTTCAACAGCCAGCAAACCCCGCCCTTCCATTTGGTGGGGATTATTGATGACGACCCCCAAAAACAGGGCCAGACCATCGAAGGTCATCCGGTTTTAACGAATAGCGAAGGTTTGTTAGAGATCGTTTCTGCTGAACAAATCTCAGATGTGATCGTGGCGATTTCCGGCTCAATGCAAGGCAGCACTTTCCAGGCCTTACTCGATGCTCAGGAGCAAGGCGTTGAAATCACCCGCATGCCGGTAGCTTACGAGGAATTATGTCACCGGGTTCCGATTGAAATTTTAGAGACGGATTGGCTTCTGCGCTCCTTCGCAGATGATACCCGCGTCAGCGGTTTTTACGAACTGGGGAAACGGGTTTTGGATATTCTGGGGGGAATTGTGGGATCGTTGCTTTTATTGGTGATGCTGCCCTTTGTGGGGGTAGCCTCGCTTCTGGATGATGGTTGGCCGATCTTTTATTTGCAAACCCGCCTGGGAAAAGCTGGCCGACCCTATAAAATCATCAAATTCCGCACGATGATCAAGGATGCCGAAGCTGATGGCACGCCCCGTTGGGCCACCGAAGATGACGAACGCGCCACGCGCGTGGGGCGTATTTTGCGCAAAACGCGCCTGGATGAATGGCCTCAGTTTATCAATGTTTTGCGCGGCGAAATGAGTCTGGTTGGCCCGCGATCGGAACGTCCGCAATTGGTGGAACACTTTCAGCGGCACGTGCCTTTCTATCGCGCCCGCTTACTGGTGAAGCCTGGTATCACCGGCTGGGCGCAAATCAATTATGATTACGCGGCCACCATCGAAGAAACCATGATCAAGCTGGAATATGATCTTTATTACATCAAGCACCGCAGTTTATGGCTGGATTTAAACACTCTAATGCGCACTCCGGGCACGATGTTTGGCATGCGAGGGCAGTAATTTGACAACGCCAAAAGTGCCTAGAAAACTGCGCTTGAACGTAAAACGCTGGTTAGCTAAACTCTCAGTGCATCGTTCACCTTTGCGCAACCGCATCTTATTGCTCGGCGATATATTCTTAATCGCGGTGGCTGTGTTGGGCAGTTTTGCTCTACGCTTTGAATTTGGTGCCCTGTTTTGGTACTATCTGCCGCAAGCCTGGCGTATGATGTTGCTGGCAGTGATTCTAAAACCAATCGTTTACTATTTTTTTGGACTTTACCGACGCTTGTGGGCCTACGCCAGTATTCGCGAGGTCTTGCTCATCGTAACCGCAGTTACCACGGCCTCGGTTTTATTATCTGTGGGGATCACTGCCCTCGCATTTATTCAAGTTCAACAAGGCAATTATCTCGGATTCCCGCGTTCCGTCCTGGTAATTGATTGGCTGCTTTCGACGATTCTGGTGGGAGGCCTGCGTTTTTCGTCACGCTTAATTGCCGAGGCGCGCTCCACCGCGGCCGCGGTGCCGGCGATCACCGTCTGGCCGGGCTCGTTGTAGTTGGCCGGCGAGAGCACCTCGCCCTGCGCGCACTCCTCGCAGATGGCCTTCACCTTGGGCGCGTCCAGCCCGAGCACTGCGGCCATGGCGCCCACTCCCGCGGGCACCGCCTCCTGCATGAAGGTGCCCCGCGCGCGCACCGAGCGCACCGCGTCGGCCAGCCCCATCGCGCCGCTGGCCACCAGCGCCGAGTACTCTCCCAGCGAGTGCCCGGCCACCAGCGCCGGGGCCGGAGCGCGTTTGGCCAGCACCGCGTGCGCCGCGACCGAGACGGTGAGGATCGAGGGCTGTGTGTTGGCGGTGAGCTTCAGCGCCTCCTCGGGCCCCTCGAAGCACAGGCTCGACAGCTTCTCGCCCAGCGCCTCGTCGGCCGCGTCGAACACCGCCTTGGCCTCGGGGAAGGCGTCGTAGAGTGCCTTGCCCATGCCCACTGCCTGACTGCCTTGACCCGGAAAAACGAACGCGATCTTCCCCATGGTCACCACCGAACCAGTGCGCTGCCCCAAGACAGGCCGGCGCCGATCGCCATCATGGAGATCAGGTCGCCCTGCTTGAGCTTTCCGGCGCGGTTGGCCTCGTCGAGCGTCATCGGCAGCGACGCCGACGAGGTGTTGCCGTACTTGTCGATGTTGATCCAGGCCTTCTCGCGGGGGAGCGACAGCCGCTGCAGCACCGCGTCGATGATGCGGATGTTGGCCTGGTG
>DOTA01000313.1 GCA_003513015.1 Chloroflexota bacterium | reverse complement strand
GCCTCTTCCGCCCGCTTGCGCTCGGTGATATCCAGATATGCCACGAGCCCCCCGATAGCTTGCCCTTCTTCGTTAAATTCTGGTGTAGCCTGGAACAGTGCATGGACAATTCGACCGTCTTTTGTGAGAAGGTTTCGCTCAGAGGTAAACTTTGGATCGCCTCGGAACACGGGTTGAAGACCGCCGCTCTCTAGAAAAGCTGCTTGCGACTCGGGGGTATAAAAGTTTGTCAATGGCTGGCCGATCACCTGGTCACGCTGATAGCCGAGTGTTTTGAGGAAAGCTGCATTGCAATTCGAAATGGTTGCCACTCCGTCTTTTTCGTAAGCTGTCAGGTACATCATGGGCGCCTCTTGGAACAGGTTTATAAAACGTTTTTCGCTCTTTCGGGCGCGCGTCAAGGTCTGGGAAAGACCCTGCAAGGTCAGATAGAGAGAGGTTAACGTTAAGGTGAGGGCCAGTAACAGGACAACCCAGCTTGACTGGGGAGAAGCAGGGAAATAATGAATGAGCAAGTCCCCGGAACTTTCGAGTATGGCTAATCCCAATCCAACCAGGCTGCTCATCACAGCCAGGGTGATAGCAGAACGTTCTCCCAAAAGAATACCGGCTACGACAATGAGGGCAACGTGTAAAGTGGTAACAGAAGTGGTTATTCTGCCAGTGAGGACAAGCAAGAGGGTGAACACAACCCATGCGCCAGCGATGAAAAATTGGCTGGCAGCCAGAATATGGCCTCGGCGTACCAGGGTATGTGAAAGCAGAATCCAGATGAGCAAGGCAAAGATAAATATGCTAACACCTGTTTTTTGTACAAATACGAAAATTGTGGCAAGAGCGGCAAGCAAGAGAAACACCAACATGTTTGCCAGGAGCGCATAGAGGATACGCACATTCCGAGTTTTATCTTCATCTTCTGGAAAAACGGGGGGTATAAACCATTCTTTGATTGTTTTTACCAGGCTTTGCATGGTCTTTACTCATCTTCCGCACTGGGATAGCGCGGCGGCTTATCAACCTGCTGCAACAATTCGTTCACTTCGCGCTTCAGGTCGAGGATGCGTTCCTCGCGCCCGAGCGTGGCTTGGTGCCAGCGGCGCAGTTCATCAAGTTGTTCATTAAGCTGCACTTCAGCCTGCTTGCGCTCGGTGATATCTTGAAACAGGCCAATCGAGCCACAGGAAATCCCGTCTTTATCACGCAGTTCTACGGCTGCTTCGTACACCCACCGAAAACCCCCGTTAAGCGTTTGAATGCGGTGCTCACATAGCCAAAAAGGACTGCTGCCCGCGCGTACCCGTTGAGCCGCCTCAGCCCATGAATACTGGCTGAGTTCACCCAACAGATGCGATTCCAGCACCAGCGTATCCCAAACTTCCATGGTGAATTCATCCGGGTTATATCCGGTAAGCTGCTGAATGCCTTCGCCGATGAAGTCGTAATAAATTTTAAAACCAGCGTTTTGGCTGTAAGTTTGACGGTATGGAACGCCGCCAGCAATTTCAATGGCTTTTCGATAGATTTCTTCGGATTCTTTCAAATTCTCTTCGGCCTGCTTGCGCTCGGTGATGTTGCGGGTCAGGCCTTCAACTGCGATAAGTTGTTCTGACTGATCATAAACGGGCGTGAGACGACTCTCCATCCAACGAATTACGCCATCTTTGCCCACCCAGCGCATGATAATTGGTTTGCTGAGAGGCCCAAGGGATTGCATCAACTCTGCCATGAGATGGGCATCGTCAGGATGGGCCATATTCAGCATGAGAAACGGATCCGCATAACATTCCGCCGGGGTATAGCCTGTGATTCTCTCCACTGCCGGGTTAATGTATTCCAGTTTGGGTTCCGGGCTGAGCGCATATCGAAAAATAATATCGGGGGCATTTTCAGATAACCTTCTGTAACGTTGCTCACTGATTCGCAACAACTCCTCTGTTTGCTTGCGCTCAGATAAATCGCGCACAACACTTTGGACATGCAATGGAAAGCCTTCGAGATCACGCACCAATTCCACGTTGATTTCAACAGAGATCAATTCGCCATTTTTTTTGCGAAACAGGCGTTCAAAAAGGGGAATATGTTCCCCTTGCAGCAGACGCGCCAGCATTTGTTCGCTTTGAGCTTCTTCCCCTGAAATTTGTCTGAAGGATAGTCCCAGCAATTCGGGGCGGGAATAGCCCAACAGATCCGCGGCCCGCTGGTTAACATCCAGATGATGGCCTTGAAGATCGAGCACAAAGATCGCATTGTGGTTTTGCTCAAAGAGGGCGCGGTAGCGTGCCCCACTCTCCTGCAATTCTCTGGTGCGCCGGGCAACGCGATCTTCCAATTCTTCATTGAGAATTTCAAGTTTTTCCTGCAATTCCACATATTCCGTAACATCGCTGGCAATGAAAGCGCGACCGATAAAACGTCCGTTTTTTTCAGTCAACAGCGTGGATTTGACTTCAAAATGATGAATTTTCCCAGAAATCGGCAATGTTATTTTCGCGCTGAGATTTTCGCGCTTAATGAAACTCTCCAACACTTCGGGGACTTTTCCAAAGACCATTGTTGCAGGTTGACCGATGATGCGAGATGTTTCAACATTAAGGGCTGCGATAGCCTTGGCGTTCAGGTCTACGATACGGTCTTGAATATCCAGAACAAATACCAAATCTTCCAGGTTTTCAAGAACAAGATCACGAGCAATCGGCACGACATCAAAGAGTTTGTAATGGAATAACCCCCAGGCAATCACCAGATTCCCAATGGCGAACGTGATAGGGCTGATATCTCGAAAAGGTTTGAGCTCAACACCCACAAGCGTCAAGACTGAAACGCCGACCGGTATGAAAAAACCCAGTGCAATAACAAGTATCTGGCGACGATACAGATTGTTGGGGCGAAAAAGGCGGCTGAGTAAAAAACCAAGCCCCACCAAACTAGCCAGGTAGGAATAGAGGCCGATGACATAAACCGTCCCAGTAAATTTATATTTCAGATCAGAGAAAATTACACTCTGATCCAGATAAGGATCAGTGTAAATTAAATGGTGGTAAGGGTCGGTTAACAGAATGCCTAAAAAGACGAAGGAAATCACAAGTAACAGCCCCAGCCCAAATTTCTGCCACTTTATTTTGATTTGAGTAAATTGAATCGCGAAAACCAGGAAAGCTATTGCGATCATGAAAACCGGAATCCACTGGAAACTATCCCAAAACAGCTTTCCACGTAATGTTGGAGAAATCAACTCGAAAATATACCCCACCCCCCAAAGGAGTTGCCCGGCTACATAGCCTAAATAGGCTTTCATTCCCTGCGCGTGGCGATACCGATAAGCATAGAGAAATATACTGGCAGTGATCGCCAGAGAAATCCAGTATGGGAGTAGAAATAACAATTTATCCACGAAAGGCTCGATGCATCTCTATCCTGTTTCGTGCTATTCACTTTTATTGTCGATATTGGATTTAGCGGTCTGATCTTGTCGATGCGTGCTCTCATTTAGTTCTGATATATTTATTATACTTTGCTCTCCTCAATAAAAAAGTGACCTGTTCTTAAAAAACTGGCCACTTTTCATGGTTACAAATGACTAATTTTAGCGAAAGCTCTGCGGCGCCGGGGGTTTGTTGCCTAAAATTTTTTCGATCTTTTCCATCACATCATCGGTGAGTTGAGCAACCACATCGAGGGCTTTCATATTCTCGATGATTTGCTGGGGTTTGGATGCGCCCGTGATGGTGGTGGAAATATGGGGGTTTTTGAGAGTCCAGGCCAGAGCCAGTTGGGCCACGGTGATACCCAATTCATCGGCGATGTTCATCAGCTCGCCAACCTGGGCGATGCGCTGCACGGCTTCTTCGTCTTCGAAGCGGCTGCGCAACCATTCATAACCGGCCAACGTGGCCCGCGTGCCTTCGGGCATGCCCTGGTTATATTTACCGGTCAGCAAACCACTGGAGAGGGGACTCCAAATGGTGGTGCCCAGGCCAATTTCATCGTAAAGATGGGCATATTCGGCTTCAACGCGCTCGCGGTGGAACATGTTGTACTGCGGCTGTTCCATTTGCGGGGGGATGAGATGCTCACGGCGGGCCACGGCATAAGCTTCCATGATTTGAGCAGCGCTCCACTCGCTCGTGCCCCAATAAAGCGCCTTGCCCTGGTTAATCACATGGTTGAAAGCACGCACGGTCTCCTCGATAGGGGTGTAAATATCGGGGCGGTGTGCGAAAACCAAATCCACGTAATCGGTTTGCAGGCGCTGCAGGGCAGCATCGACACCTTCAACGATATGCTTGCGCGAGAGGCCGGTATCATTGGGGCCGGGGCCGCCCCAGAAAATTTTGGTCGAGAGCACTAAATCCGAGCGCTTCCAGCCCGCGCGCTGAATCACTTTGCCCATGATGGTTTCGGCCTGCCCACCGGCATAAGCCTCAGCATTATCAAAGAAGTTGACACCCGCATCGAAGGCGGTTTTCATCAATTCGTAGGCGGCATCTTCCCCAATTTGGGTGCCAAATGTAACCCACGCACCATACGAAAGCGCCGAAACTTTCAAGCCAGCAGAACCTAAACGACGGTATTCCATGTGTAATCCTCCAAAAAATATTTATTTACTCAGCACACTGAGCCTGTCGAAGTGTGTAAACTACATCCTTCAACAAGTTCAGGATACTTACACTCAATTTAGTCTATTATGACAATTTGGATGCAAATACAGTAAAAAGGTTACAAACTTAGGGGGAGTTAGTTAGAGGATAGGGATGATTTTCCTCACGGTCTAACGGCCTAACATCCTAACTTGCTCTTCTCCTGATTTTTGACCGCCCCTCGGCCAGTAATTCGGGAGTGGCCGCCGTTAAAAGGGGGTAGCTCTTGGCCCCATAATCCGCGCCCGGAACCAGGGGATAGGGATTCTCACCAGAGAAAGGCTCAATCAAGCCCCCGGCTTCCTCGGTGATGATCCAACTAGCGGAGAAATCCCAAACTTTGGGGGTGACTTCAAAGGCCAGCACCGCGCTGCCGCGCGCCACGGTGATTAAACTATAGGCGGCAGAACCTAAAATACGGGTTTTATAACGAATATCCACCTCGTAGAAACGGTTGGCGCGCGAGCAACAAGAGAAAAAGCTGGTAGGTTGGGCTGGGTTTGGCGGTTGAACTTTGAGCCGCGCACCATTTAGATGGGCGCCTCCCCCCTTGGTTGCCGTGAAAAGTTCATCCAATAAAGGGAAGTAGAGCACGCCCAGGGTAGGGAATCCCTCCACAAAGCGGGCAATCGAAATCCCCCAGTAGTGCAATCCCAAACTAAAATTCGTGGTGCCATCCAGCGGGTCGATGATCCAAACCGCGGATTTGCGCACAGGGTAAACCGTGCCAGCTTCTTCACTGAGGATGCCGTTATCCGGGTAAGCCGCCGTGATACGGCTGCGCAAAAGTTCATCGGCAGCTAAGTCCGCTTCTGTGACCACGGTGCGGTCGGCCTTGAGTTGGGCGTGGATGCCGGAGCGTTGGTAGTAGTTACAGAGCAAATCTCCGGTTTGTTGGGCAAGTTGGATGGCGAAGTTGAGGGGTTCCATGGGGCGAAGTATAGCACGATTATTTTTCAACTCAGCGAAAGACATCATTGACAGGTTTTGGGATGGCTTGACTTCTGTAACATAAAAATATACAATCTCTCTGGCAAAATAACCAATAATTTCAATGAATTTCGAGATAGTATGAATGGCCAATAATATTTTTATCAGCTATCGCAGAGCCGATACCGAGGGTTACGCCGGGCGTATCTACGACCGCTTAGCTGAGCACTTTGGGGATGAGCGCGTTTTTATGGATGTCAACGACATCCGTATTGGGCAAGATTTCGTGGACGCAATTGGGGATGAAATTATTGCCTGTCAGATTGTGGTGGTATTGATTGGTTCCCAGTGGCTTTCACTCAAGGATGCGATGGGCCAAAGACGGCTCGATGATCCCCATGATTTTGTGCGCCTGGAAGTCGGCTCTGCCCTGAAACGGGATGCGCTCGTTGTGCCGGTGCTGCTCAACGGTGCCAGCATGCCCAGTGCGGATGAACTGCCCCCTGATTTAGCGGCACTCACTCGCCGAAACGCGTATGAAATCCGTCATCGCCACTTCGAAAACGATATGAAGACCTTGATCTCAGAATTGACGGAGTACCTGGCGTGTGAATGTGATGATGCAGAGGCCGCCACCATGCCTCAGCGAGCATCCAGATACCGGAATTGGGTGTGGTTGCTAACCATTTTAGGGATTCTCATCTTTGGGGGCGGGTTCTTATGGTGGCGGAACCAGACGCAAAATGATTCAGAACAGCCAATCACAGCATCGCAGACGATGTTGGCTGCCAACGCAGTTACGCCAAGCGAGACACCCCCTCCCATTCCGACCAGTGAAACACCCACGGTAACACAAACCTCCTCCCCCACTCCGTTGCCGCCGACCTCAACGGAAACTCCCAGCCAAACGCCTACGCCAACAATCACGGAGACTCCATCGCCAACGCCCTACCCCACACAAATCCTGGATGCGATGGGGATTCAGATGATGTTAGTGCCTGCGGGCACGTTCACAATGGGCACGGATGGTTACGGCTACTGGGATATTGTGGCCCATCCGATGCACGAAGTAACTTTGCCGGATTATTACATCGATAAATTCGAGGTTTCAAATAGCCAATATGCTCGCTGTGTGGATGTAGGGATTTGCGAAGCACCCTCCTTGCTCGGCTCGAAACAACGGCAGACCTATTACGAAAACCCGACCTACGCCGATTTCCCTGTGATCTACGTTTCATGGCATAGCGCGCAAGATTTTTGTACCTGGCGGGGAGGGCGCTTACCCACCGAAGCCGAGTGGGAGAAGGCCGCTCGCGGCAATGATCAGCGCGCTTATCCCTGGGGAGACGAGAAACCTAATT
>DOTA01000464.1 GCA_003513015.1 Chloroflexota bacterium | reverse complement strand
TAAATAATCATGGTGATTGTTGAGCCGAAGCTCTGTTTTTTTTGCGTTCATTTTCAACACTCGAATATCTAATCTCCGGCTGCAGAGCCGAGGTATTCCAAACGACGGGCTTCCATCTGCTCGTTCAGTGCCTGCACATCTTTGGCATAGGGCTTATAGATCAAGGTGATGAAGGCTGTATTGACCAGCATCAAAACCACCAACACGGCGAAGAAAACCGGTTTCAAACCATAGATTTGGCCCAACTGACCGGCCGCAATATTGTAAATAGCCCAGGCAATCGCTTCAAATACAGAAACAAAGAGCGCAAAAGCGGTACCGCGCAGCTCAGGCCGTACCACCGAAGCCACAATCGGTCGATTGACGCCCATATTAGCGGAACCGAAGAACCCCATGAAGAAAAACAGAATGGCATAAATCGCATTATTGGGATAAACAAATTGCGTTCCAAAGAAGGCCAGCACAGCGTAAACGAGCTGAATAAGTTGGATGGTGCCAATGCGGCCGTATTTGGGGTGTTTTTTGTGAATCCAATCAGCAATAAAACCGAAGACAAACATACCGGTAAACATCCCTAACATCAAGGGGATAATCATCAGATTAGCTTGCTTCAAATCAAAACCAAGCACATCCACCAAATATACAACGCCCATCGAAATCATCAGTAAATGCCCACTGAGTACACGCTGACCCAGCATCAGCACGAAGGTCTTAATCTGGAAGAGTTCTTTCACTTCAACCCATTTGATCAGGCCATATTCTTCCTGCCGGACTTGCTCCACATCAGCCAAGGCGGTTTCGGCTGCCCCGCGGCCGGGGTCATCTAAAAACTTCCAAATGACCAAACCACTGATCGCACTGAGAATACCGGCAGCATAAAAGCCATATCGCCAGCCACTTTCCATCCCGGCGAGCCAGGCATTAACGCCCATCATTGGCAGCATGACGATAGCAGAGACGCCATACACGATGCTGACGGCCTTGCCGCGTTCTTCGTCGCCGAAGAGATCCATTAAGATTTCCTGCATCAACGGCTGACTGGCGACCGCGCCAATTAGAGAGATGGTCACAAAAATAAATAATTGGGTAACTGATTGAGACAGGCCAATGGCGATGGCCCACAACCCCCAGATGCCGGTCGCGAAAATCAGCACATTCTTGCGGTTATACTTGCGCCCAACACTGGCCCAGAATGGGCCAAAGAAAACCGCAATAATCTTGGGTAAAGCTGCCATCCACCCCAAGACCCCCAGGCTCATACCAAGCTGCGCTCGGATCATCGGGAACATCGCCGTGATGAAAGATGTTCCCTCATTATTATCCAGCATGGAGGCGAAAGTAAGTGAGAAGGCACTCTTCCAACGGCCCTTGATCTTGGGCTGCCCTTTGGGGGTGACCACTTGTTGCTCTTCGTTAACTGCCATTTTCTGTACTCCTATTGTGACTAAAAATTTTTGAAAGCCGGGCGAAATTTGGTTTACCCAGCTTAATACGCAACCGAGAATAACAAGAAATGTGTTTTCAATCAGCGTTCCAGTTCTCAAAAAACTGAATTGTGCTTTCTAACCAGGAAACATAGTGGTCGACTGAACTCGCGCCATATTCGTGTAACAGATCAGCAATGGCTTGGGCGTGTTCGAGGTTCCCATCGAAAGCTGGAGAAACTTGCAATGCGCGACTACGAGGTCTAAATGCGGCGATCTGTTCTTTACGATAGTCAAGTTCGGTCCGCAATTGTTGAAGAATTGTTGGGGTATCCAGATAATAAGCAAACATGATTTTCCCTAGAAAATCGCGCTCCTGAAAACGGAAACTAGGTTGGTGTGGGGCAGTCAGCCAAGCCATAAAATATTCATCCCCCTTGGAAGTCACGGTATAGACCTTGCGATCCGGTTTACCCTCTTGTAGTTCGTTTTCAAAAGTCAGCAAACCGTTTTCAGCCATGCGATTCAGCGTATTATAGATCTGGCTAAGTGGTGTTCGACGACGAATAAAACGCCCATCGGTGTCCAAAATTTTTTTGAGATCATAACCCGTTAGCGGTTTGAGTTTGAGCAACCCGATGATGAAGTATTCAAGCTTCAAGAGTTTTTCCTTTTGCTTGGTAGATAAAGGAGATTTTTCTATATATATAAATATACTATATATGATTATATATAATAAATTGGGTATCTGTCAAGTGGTTTAGAGGTTACAAACAAGACAAATTTTTAGTCTCCTGTTGGAATATCGATCGAAATTCAAAAGGTTCAAGCAACACCCCAACCCGGCAAATCTGATATTCATGTAAGGAAAGTATCGTTTTTCAACCCAACCTATGCTAAAATCAGGGGCGTGCCGACGAATAAAGCGAATCGAACACGGCATGATGCAAGGCGACTAAATGCGCAGGAGCACTAAATGTCATCACCAACTTATGATGTAGTCATTATCGACGATGAAGTGTCGGTTACCGATATATTTCAACAATACATCATTTACAAATACAAAAATTGGCGCTTCATCACCTATAACAACTCGCAACGGGCGTATGAAGCCATTGGCAGTGGGCAAATCACCTCCAAAGTATGGGTGATCGATATGATGATGCCCAGCAAAAACGGGGCCGATATTGCCGAAGTTGTGCGGCAGGCCCAAGGCGACTCGCCTATAGTTCTGGCATACACCGCTCTCGAAAAGCGCACCCTTGAAACCCAAGAAGCTTACCGCCATGGCATGCATCACTTTAACCATGTCATCAACAAACGCGAAGATTTTGTTTCAATCCTCTCACTGATCGAAGTGTGGGTTGCACAGTAGATTTTCACCAAAAGCAAAAACAGCCACTTGCATAAAAGTAATGCAAATGGCTGTTTTTTTGTTGACAAAATTCTCAGGGGGTGGCTATAAAGCAAGTGATGATCTCATACCGCAAGGGTATACCCGTTGGTATGAGATCATCACTTACAAATCAACCATTACCAATTCTCAGTTCTACTATGGTGAAGCAAAAACTTGGGTCCAATAATGGCGGTATCGCACGCTGCCGGGGTCATTCTGTAAATAATAATATCCCACTCCGATATGCACAAAACTACAATTGAGAATATTGGCGCGATGACCATCACTATTCATCCATCCGGTCACGACACTCTCCGGTGTTGAATAACCCGCGGCAATGTTTTCTCCGGCTCTTGAGTAAGAATAACCCTGAGCATGAATCCGATCCCAGGGCGAAGAACCATTCGAACCAGTGTGTGAAAAGAAGTCATTTAAGGCCATATCCGCACTGTGGCCTTCGGCGGCTGCTTGCAAGCGCGGTTCCATCGTTACAGGGCTGCAGCCGTTAGCCTCGCGTTCCTGGTTGGTAAGTTCAACAACGCGCTCTTCAAAACTGGGGACCGGTGTCGGCGTAGTCTCCGGGCGCGAGACCAATGGCAAATAAACGGTTTCACCATTCGCTTCCGCGGCCTGCCCCGAAATGAAGGACAACCGCCCCAAAAACAAAGAAATCACAATAATGCCAATAAACCACCCAAGCCAGCGAAATTTAGAGAACATAGCCGCCTCCACGCTCACCACAAGTAACCGAATGTCTCTATTTTACTCAGCTTGCCACATAATCACCATCGTGCTACACTCACAATTATGAAAGGCGAAACCGGCAAGCTGCCCGCCATCCCTGCGCCATCAGAACGGCGAATCGCGCTACGCGTATCTGCCAATGCTGAGCGCGCTTTGCGCCGCGGGCACCCCTGGTTGTTTGCAGAAGCCATTACGCAACAAAACCAGGCTGGCGCGCCCGGTGACCTGGCAGTGATCTTCAACAGTCAGCGCAAATTTTTAGCGGTAGGGCTATACGATCCCACCTCCCCCATTCGGGTGCGCGTTTTGCATCACCACACGCCTGCTACCATCGGGCCAGAGTGGTTCGCTATGAAAATTGGCGCGGCGGCTCAAATCCGCGCGGCGTTACTGACAAACACCAACGGATACCGGTTGATCCACGGAGAAAACGATGGTCTCCCAGGCCTTGTTTCTGATCGCTATGCGCAATCTTTGGTAGTTAAGATATATTCACCCGCCTGGATTCCCCACTTGCCGATGATTGTGCCGATCTTGCAGGATTTACTGACCCCGGAAAGGATCATTCTGCGCCTGGGCCGAGAAGTGGCGCGCCAACCCCAATTTTTGTACCAACTCAAAGATGGTTCCGTGATCAGCGGAATTGAACTCCAGGGGCCAGTGCTGTTCCTCGAAAACGGAATCACCTTTGAAGCCGATCTTTTGCGCGGCCAAAAAACCGGATTCTTTCTCGATCAGCGCGACAATCGTGCCCGCGTCGAGAAAATTTCCAAAAATAAACGCGTCCTGAATGTGTTTGCCTATACCGGGGGATTTTCGCTCTATGCGGCGCGCGGCGGGGCTGATGAAGTGGTCAGCCTGGATATTAGCCAGCCCGCTTTAGAGGCTGCCGAGCAAAATTTTGAGCGCAATCGTGTGCACCCAGCGGTGGCAGCCTGCCAGCACAAGATTATGACCGGCGATGCCTTTGAATTGTTGCAAAACATGGCTCAGGCTGAGGAAAAATTTGATCTCGTGATTATAGATCCGCCATCTTTCGCCAAAAATCAGGCCGAAAGCAAAAAAGCCCTGGCAGCCTATCGGCAGTTGACACGCCTGGGATTGGCCATTTTGCAGCCAGGTGGAACGTTGGTGCAGGCCTCTTGCTCCAGTCGGGTAAGCGAAGAAGAATTTTTTAGCGCAGTTTTGCAAACCGCGCGGCAAGCAGGCCGCCCGTTAAAAGAAATCGAGCGCACAGGTCATGCGCTCGATCATCCGGTGGGATTCCCCGAGGGGGCATATTTGAAATGTTTGTTTGCCGTGGGATAATTTTTATTCTTTGGGCTCGGATTTCTTGAATTTTTGCTCCTGTTCCAGCAGCCTCTTTAAGACCGCCAGCGTATTTTTATTTGAAAAGTAAGCGATCAGGCTCACAGTAACAACCACCCAAAGCACAAAGTAGAAATATGTGCTAAACATAGCGAGGGCAAACACCAACAGGAGAAATCCGAAACTGCGCAACGGTTGGCGAGCCACAGCCAAAAAACTATTCCGCAGGGACATTTTTAGCGAGGGCTGATCTTGCTCGATGATGAAGGGGAAGGTGTACATCTGAATGGCTGCCCAAAAAATTGCGCCGATGATGAAGGCCAAACGCACATATGGCGCAAAACTCCAGGGGGCGCTGCTATAAAACCAGATATTGACACTGAATAAAAAGGCCACCACAATATTCATTATCCCCCAGCGATAACTAGGCCAAAGATAGGTTTTTAGGCCTTTCCAATAAACCATAGGGCCGCCATCATTGCCGTGCGCTAACTGATTGGTGGCATAATACAAACCTCCGGTAGCCGGGGAAGCCAGAGCAATGGGGATGAAGATCAACACCCAAGGAGATTCTTGAATCCCGAAACCATAACGCAGGATTAAGAAGAAAACGGCCGCGACTGGGAAAATCGACAAAACCCACAAAAAGTTCAACAAGACATAGCGAGCGGCGATTTCCAGATACTCCATGGCACGCGCCACGAAGGGATTTTGGTCTTCGTACATAAGTTATCCTTCCTACAAGCCAACCATCTGTGCGCTGATCTCCCACAGGTGGCGGGCTAATTCTTCATCATAAGTAACCGGGTCAGAGGCGCGTTCTTTTTGGCGGGAGTAATATTTTCCGGTGACACCCTCAAGCTGCACAGACGAGGCTAGAAGAATGCTGGTTTGAGCGCCTTCTTCGGGCGTCAGGCCATTTCGCAACCAATTGACGAGATTCCAAGCCAGGCCAACGAGCCAGCCCGAATTGGTACCAATCCGGGTTTTCACCAATCCGGGGTTGAGAGCGTTGGCGGTAACACCATTGCCCTCTAAACGGCGGGCCAGTTCATAAGTAAAGAGCACATTCGCAAATTTGGAGCGCCCGTAAGCTTTGAGCATGGCATAGTTCTTCTCGAACTGCAAATCAGCAAAATCGGGGGCCGAATCAAAATGTCCATTCGATGAAACGTTCACGATGCGAGCAGGCGCACTGGCTTTGAGCACATCGAGCAACAAGTTGGTTAGCAAAAAGTAACTCAGGTGATTGAGCGCGAAGTTCATCTCAATGCCATCTACGCTGAGCTTGCGGCTGGCGAAAACACCCCCAGCATTATTGACCAGCACATCTAAACGGTCATACCTGGCCTTGAATTGTGCGGCAGCCTGCCGAATTTGCGCCTGCGAAGAGAGGTCTGCCACAATAAAGTCGATATTAGGGTTGTCGGTTTCGCCGCGGATGCGCTCCGCGGTGGCGGCACATTTTTCAGGGCTGCGGCTCACCAAAATCACGGCAGCTCCTCTCCGGGCCAGTTCCAGAGCGGTTATTTCACCGATGCCAGCAGTGGCTCCGGTCACCAGCATTGTTTTTCCGTCGAGTGAATGATCCTGTAATGTCATTTGTGCTCCTCCGGTGATCGATAGCCCAAGTATAACCACTTTCGATATAATTGGCGAAAACATCAAGGAACTTTTATGAAACGCTATTTTCGCCGCCAGATTGCCATCACCAATGAACACGGTTCTTGGGTCTTTTTACTCAGCCCCTTGCTAATCGGGCTTTTTGTCGGAGGGCAGTGGACTACCCCGCATTTGTACCTGATTATCGCAGCCTTGTGCGGGTTCCTCATCCGTCAGCCCATCGTGATAGCCGTCAAAGCCTATTCCGGGCGGCGCTCCCGCCAGGATTTGCCCGCGGCCCGTTTTTGGATCGCGGTCTACGGCGTAATCGGGTTGATCATGCTGGCCGGGTTGGTGCTGCGGGGTTACGGCTACCTGCTTTACCTGGCCTTGCCCGGCTTGCCGGTTTTTGGTTGGCATCTTTGGCTGGTGACGCGCCGGGCCGAACGTCGTCAGGCGGGTGTAGAAATTATCGCCAGTGGTGTTTTGGCGCTCAGCGCACCCGCGGTTTATTGGATTAGTGTTGGTTCTCCGGAGTCGATGGGCTGGTGGTTATGGGGGCTGGCCTGGCTGCAATCGGCGGCTTCGATCGTTTATGCCTACCTGCGCTTGGAACAACGCGGCTGGAAGGAGATCCCGGCTGTGAAGGTTCGCCTGAAATTTGGGCGACGCGCTTTATGGTATGTGAGCTTCAATCTGGCATTTACGGTGGTTCTCTCCATTGCGGGTTGGTTGCCCTCCTGGATATTCATCCCCTATTTACTGCAATGGGGAGAGACCCTGTGGGGCGCGCTGCATCCCGCCGCGGGTGTCAAACCCGCTAAAATCGGCTTGCGCCAACTGATTGTCAGCACACTTTTTACGATCCTATTCATCATCACCTGGAAGATTTCATCGTAAGGGGAAATCGAACATTCTCCTGTCCATTCGCGTAACTCTGGTTTATTACGGGGGTTATGCTAATCAAGGTTATAATCCAAGAAAGTAGCTATAAGCTACTTTTTGGAACAATAATATTGACAATTTCACAATAAAAAATTTTTGGAGGAAAAATGTCTGACCAAGTTGAAACCCCTTTTGAAGCTCCTGAAGAACCCAGCAGTGACGATAAATTATGGGTCCTGCTAACCTACGTGCTTTCCCCCGTAGTACCCATTATCATCCTACTGTTGGAAGATAAGAAAAATCGTCCATATATCAAAGAGCACAATGCACAAGCTTTAGTACTAGGCATAATCAATATTGTGCTAGGCATTGTTGTGGGTTGGACGGTCATTCTGGCTTGTGTTCCATTGCTACTCTGGTTTTACATGGTCTACCTTGGCATCCAGGCTTATCAGGGTAAGCCTGTGACGGTTCCCGTTATCACCGATTTCGTAAAGAAACAAGGTTGGTAAACAACGATCATCAAACCAACAAACAACCCCTCAAGCAAAATTTGAGGGGTTGTTTTATATTTTATGAGGAAATCGATAGAGGTTGGATTATGCAATCGGCAGTGTGAACTTAAAATCTGCTCCCTGCCCTGGCTCACTCTCAACCCAAATTTTGCCATTCTGACGGAGGATCAATTCCATGCAGATTGATAGACCAAGCCCTAAGCCAGCCTTCTTTTTTTCAGCCCCGCCGATTTGCTCAAAGCGATTAAATACCCTCTCGTGATCCTCTTCGGCGATTCCAATTCCCGTATCACAGACACCTATTAAAACAGAATTGCAATCGCTCTCCAGGCAGTGCGCATATAAAGTGACGGATCCTTGTTCAGTATTCTTGATCGCATTTGAGATCAAGTTTGTTATTACCTGTTGAATTCGAATCGGATCGCACAAAACATCGGGCAAGTTGGGCGCTAAATCCAAAACAAATCTGACACCTTCGGGCCAAGGAACCGAGCGATTGATCTGAAATTGGTGCAAAAGGAACGCTTCCAGATCAACCCGCTCGGGCGTAACCACCAATTCACCAATTTGAGCACCTAACAAATCCAAAAAATCTCTAGTTAATTGATCCACGTGATTGGTCATCTCGATGGCAGTTGCTAACCAGCTTTGTTGATCTTCTTGAATTTCGTCCCAAACATCATCTTTCAGCAAGCTAAGGGCAAACAAAATCGTTGCTAACGGAGAGCGAATATCATGTGCAACCATGGCAAAAAACGCAGTGCGCATGCGATCTAGCTCAACAGCGTCATCCAGGCTAGTTTTGATTTGTTTTAGGGCTTGCTCCAGTTCAGCGGTGCGTGAGATTACGCGTAACTCTAATTCATCGTTCAGAATTGCGTTTTCGATGGCAATAGCAACTTGAGAGGCCAGGAACTCTAAGGGCTGGAGATCGGCATGCGTAAAGACATTCTTCGCCGAACGATTCTCTACATAAAGAGCGCCCAAAACATCGCTTTTTGAAACTAGCGGCACACACATCACCGAACGAAGTTTCAAGGCTATCACACTATCCGAGTGTTGAAAATTTGGATCGCCGATCGCGTCTTGCAATAAGAGTGGTTCCCTTTTTTCGATAACATCATGCAAAATGGTATGGCTGACCTGTTCATCCGGCATCTCAATATCATTGCCCTGCCAATCGATCTGAATTTTGAAGGTTATCGAGCCATCATCGTGCAACCATACTAAATAACCACGCTCCGCATGCACAAAATCCAGCGCCAGACTTATCGCCTGGCGCAGCAAAGGTTCCAATGAGCGATTTTCCGATAATTGGATGCCTATTTTTAACAGTTTTTCGAGTGTCTCAATTTCCATTCCGGACGTGCCTTCTCTTTGCCTTTCTTTTCTAAATCATCCAATGTTCTCAGGCAAGCACTGGCTAGTTTACACTACATTAATCAGAGCGACAACAGCATATAATTAACCTAAATTGGTAGTATTATACACAAGCCGAATAACCTCTACGATCATGCAGACACTCATAAGGACAACACTTCCTTTATAGGTAAGCATGAAAACCAATGATCGAATGGAGACATATAGGAACATCATAGAAGAAATCCGAGCGGCAAAAACTCTTCCGCAAAAAATTGAACATCTTTATCACACCGCAAAAAAAGAAGGCAAAACCGAACTCTTTCAGTCCGCAATGTTGGAATGTTATGCTGAAACCCCCGATAATTTGCTCTATGCCGCCTGGTTCTACCGCATCCAGCAAGCTGAGGCCGGTTTAGAGAAGCATCCGCGAGGGATTAATTGGGCCTGGGCTGTGCCGCTTAGCATCCTCACTGGGTTAATTTTCTGGGCGTTATCCGATTTTCAAAACACGACCATCTTAGATCATCTCCCGCATCTATTCCTGTGGTGGTCTCCCGTTGCTACGATGAGTGCCTTGATCTTTATGGTCATGACTGCCCGGAAAAACATCGTGCGCGGAGTGGCCCTCGGTTTAGGATTGTTAGCAACTTCGGCTTATGTAATCCTGCTGGCACCTTCCTTAGGCGCGCCCACGAAAGTTAATTATTATCTCGATCTAGCGGCCATTCATATTCCGCTCCTATGTTGGCTGGCCCTGGGAATTTCGGTCTTAGGTTTTAAATCCACCACGGAGAACCGTTTTGCCTTCCTGATCAAATCCATTGAAGTGATGATTACCGCGGGTTTATACCTGATCGCCGGGGTGGCCTTTGGTGGCATTACGGTGGGCATGTTCTCGGCTTTGAATATCACCTTATCGGATCTTTGGCTACGGTTGATTATAGCTGGCGGTTTCGGTCTTCTCCCAGTTTTGGCAATTGCGAGTGTTTACGATCCAACCGTCGCTCCTGGGGAACAAGATTTCAACCAGGGGTTAAGTAAATTTATCGCCACCATGATGCGCCTATTGCTGCCACTCACTCTGGGTGTGCTGGTGATTTACATTTTTGTGATCCCCTTCAACTTTATGGAACCCTTCAAAAATCGAGATGTGCTAATCGTCTATAATTTGATGCTCTTTGCCATCATGGGTTTGTTGCTGGGAGCCACCCCTATTCGTGTCGGCGATCTCTCTCCCCAGCTTCAAAAGTGGCTCCGCTATGGCATTATCGTTGTAGCCATTCTCGCAGAACTAATCAGCCTGTATGCCCTCTCAGCCACGGTTTTCCGCACCATCGACGGCGGCATCACCATCAACCGCTTGACCATCCTCGGCTGGAATACGATCAATATTGCCATCTTGCTATGGCTGTTAATCAAACAATTCAAAACCGATCGTCAGAAGTGGGTTGAGGCTTTGCAAGCAGTTTTCGCCCTGGCTACGAATGCCTATCTCATCTGGGCGTTGTTTTTGGTATTATTAATTCCGTGGCTGTTTTGAGAAAGCCCTACGAGTGACATGGATTTCGGGATGCTGGATTGACTTTCACGCCCAGGTCTATGTTAAAATCGGAGGCATCTACCACAAAGCGCACCAATCTTGAAACCTGATTAATTTAAAGTGCAGATTCTTGTATTTCGAATACTTATAAAGAAAAGGAGTCAAAAATATGGCACTTCCTTACCCCAAAGTACACGTTATTATCAACCCCGCGGCCGGGCAAGATGAACCCATCCTAAACGTGCTCAATGATGTCTTTCATCCCGCAGGTGTGACGTGGGATATCAGCCTGACCCACCAATCGGGGGATGCGACTCGATTGGCAGCCTCGGCTGCGGCCTCCGGCGTAGATTTAGTAGCCGCGTATGGCGGTGATGGCACGCAGATGGAAGTAGCCAACGGCTTGCTTGGCACCGGCATCCCCCAGGCAATTTTGCCGGGCGGCACGGGCAATGCTATGGCTCATGAACTCAAAGTGCCCATCAACCTGCGGCAAGCTACCGAATTGATCGTCAACAGCCCGCAGCGCCGCGCCGTTGACTTAGCCAAAATCGGCGATCAGATCTTTATGCTGCGCGCCTACACTGGTTTAAGCGCCGATGCCGCCGCCAGCCGAGAACAGAAAGACAAATACGGCCAGCTCGCTTATGTTCAGGCTGGCCTGAAATTCATCCGAGAAGTTCCCGAAGTTCATTATCGCGCCATAGTGGATGGTGAAGTAATCGAAGGGGAGGCCCTGATTGTCTTTATTCTCAATGCCGGTTCAATCGGCGGCGTTATGGGCATGGAAATCCCAGGGATTGGAGATGTTGACGTTAGCGACGGATTCCTGGATTTGTACGCGATTACCAAAGGGATGAAGCCGCTGCGAGCCATCTCCAAATATATCTTCCATCACGGCGATGCAGAAGGTAACACACCCCATCTGGGCGTTTACAGTTGGAAAGGGAAAGAGATCACGATTGAAGCCGATACCGAGCAAGATGTCTGGATCGATGGCGAGTTGGGCGGCAAAACTCCCATTACCATTAACATCATGCCCCAGGCTTTGGAGATTGTTATCCCAGCCTAAGCTGATACACTAATACAAAAACAACGCTCCACATTCTGAATAAATGTGGAGCGTTGCGCATTTCTGGAATCCACCGTTTTCGGGGGGGCTAAGGGGTAAACGTAAAAGCTGTCAGATAGGAATATTGGGTGGAACTATCGCTGAAATACACGATAGAGCCATCGGGCATCATGCTGATCCCAGCGGGTTGGTAAAACCCACCGGCGGGCCAATCATTTTCGCCATCGTTGACCTGCACACCCCATTGACCGAGTAGATTGCCTTCTGGGTCTAGCTTGATCATGCCGCTCGTCCACATCGCCACATAGAAATTGCCCGCATCATCAATGGCGAGGCCTTGGGCGCCGCCGACCAGGTTACGGATGGCATCCTCACCCAATTCGCCGAGTAGTTCACCATCAGGAGAATATTTCAGAATCTTCGAGCCGATGAAGCCCACCACGTACAGATTACCATCCGGGCCAACATCCATGCCGCCGGGAGAAAAGTATTTATCCTCGAAGTTAATGGTTTGCAACCATTGACCTTGCGGCGTGAAAACCTGGATGCGGTTTATATATTCGTCTTTGTCGTTCTTGTTGCTGTCATGCACGTAGATGCGGCCATCCAAACCCACCGCCAGATGCGTGGGGCTAAAATCACCGAACTGACCGTCGCCTTTGCCACGCTCGCCGAAAACGGAATAAGGCTCGCCATCGCCCCGCGGCGGGAAAACCAGCACCTTGCCCGAACCCCAGGCTGCTACGTAAACATTACCCAGCGCATCCACCTTCACATCTTGCGGCACGCGCATCTCGGCATGTTTGAACTGGCCAACATACTCACTGGTGAGTGCATCCACCATCTGAATGTTGTAGATCGTATCGGCCAGATAAACCAGATTATTGTTCGGGTCCACATCGATACCAGATAAACCAGGGAATACGCCCAGGGTGTCGAAGGCCTCTTCACCGCCTGCGCGCCACAAGAATCCGGCAGGGGTCTCGAAGTCGGCCACGGGGGGCGGCGGTTCCTCACCGGGCGGGCTGCTGATTAAGCTGGCATCGCCCATCCCCACCAATTCCACGGCATCGATCTCAACCCAACTAGGAGAAGTGGTCTGATCAATCGTAATTCGGAGCGTGGCAGCCTGGAAGCCGATTTCGGTGATATCCACACTGAAAATTGTGGGGCATTCGGGGTAGGAGCGCGCCTCAAAACCATAGATTTGGTGAGAAACGCCCTCCGCATCAATCAACTCCATTTTGGTGATGAAAGTGGGATTGTAGCTGATATACACGTTCACCTGGGTGGGTTCCACCGGCACATCAAAGGTCAATTCCAGCCACTCTACGGTGCTGCTACTGGAGGCAGCCCAGGCATCGCTATTGTCACCGCAAGTGGTTACGCTGGGTGCTCCCGTGGCCTGATAGGCAGCCCAATTACTGCTGCCATATTCCGAGCTGGCTGTGGCGCTGCTGGCCCATTGACGGATTTCGGTCAGTTCCGCGGCAGGTTCCTCGGTGGGAAGATTGGCCGGTTCAGCCGGGGCTTGCATCTCGAATAACTTAACGGAACCCAGGAGGGTCTCAAACAAGGGAGAGATTTCCGCATCCCATTGAGCTTGCGGGGCCACCCCAAAAAGCACGAATTGTTGTTGGGGTGTGACCATCACGGCTACTACCCGCCCGGAAAGGTTCAGGCTGGTCTGCTGGATGTCGGCAACCAACCCTTCATGCCCGTCTACGGTGATGGGCTGCGGCTCGCTGAGGATTACTTCGTCGCTCTTGAGCATATCCAGCAAA
>DOTA01000255.1 GCA_003513015.1 Chloroflexota bacterium | reverse complement strand
ATGGTCAGAAACACCCTGTTGCTGGCCCTGATTACAGAAATCGGAGTGCTGCTCTCCTCGGTGGTGGTTGCCTATGGGTTTGCGCGTTTTCCATTGCCGGGTGGAAACATCTTGTTTTATGTGTTGGTTGCCACAATGCTCATCCCCGAAAAGGTTACATTGATCCCCACGTATTTTGTCTACGCTCGAATTTTAGATTGGCAGGGAACCTGGTGGCCGCTGATTTTACCTTTCTTCTTCGGGAGCGCAGTATTTATCTTTCTGATGCGCCAAAATTTTCGCAGTATCCCCAAAGAAATGGATGAAGCCGCCATGCTCGATGGGGCGGGTCCGTTGCGCATCCTTTTTGCGATCATGCTGCCCCAATCCATCCCGGTTTTGATGACGGCCGGATTGCTGCATTTCTTTTATGTATGGAATGAAACCCGGCAGGCAGCGCTCTATCTCAGTATTCGCCGCGATCTAGCGCCAATTTCGTTTGGTATTCAAAACTTTCAGTCACTTGCGCCCGTCCAAAATCTTTTGCAGGCCAGCGCGCTAGTCATCATGTTGGTGCCAGTTATGGTGTTGCTGGTTACCCAAAAATATTTTATGCGCGATATGGTTATTACAGGAATGGAAAAATGATCCGGCTTTTTCGAAATCCAACCCGTCGAACGATTTTATATATCTGGCTGGGCTGGGCCTTCATGATGGTGGCCTATCAAATTTATGTGCCGGCGCGTTTGAGTCTGGCAACCCCCGATTACGCCCTCAACTGGACGGTCAATGAAACCAAACCTGGTAGCCAGGATGGCAAAATATATTTAAACGAACCGTTTCTCAACCAGCATGTTTCCTGGGATTCCGAATATTATTTAGCCATTGCTGTGGGCGGGTATGAAGACCCTAACATTGGCCGGGTTGGATCTTTTGTGAATATCAGTTCGAGTGTCGGGTTTTGGCCTTTTGTTATCCCCCAAAATCTGGCTGCCCCCCAGGCTGGAATATCGAAAAGCTACGCTTTTTTTCCCTTATATCCGCTTGCCATTCGGGTTTTGTCCGCGCCCCTTTCGCTGCTGGGATTGAATCCGATTGCCACGGCAACACTTGCTGGCGTGTTGGTTTCGCTGATGGGGACTCTGGCGGGGATGCTGGCGCTTTATGAACTTGCCCGAACCGAGTTGGGTGAGCAGGGAGGGCTGCGCGCGGCTTTTTATCTGATCATCTTTCCCAGTGGGTTTTTCTTGGCCCAGGTTTATACCGAGGGCCTGTTCGTTGGATTAGCGTTCTCATCTTTGGTGATGTTGCGCCGCGGAAACCATGGCTGGGCGGCATTACTGGCAATTTTGGCTACATTTACGCGTGCCGCGGGTGTGGCGCTGGCGATTCCCTTGCTGATTTCCTGGATTCAATCTGGGGAGTGGCACGAATTGGATTTAGAGTGGCGGCAAATCTATTTTAAGGGGATCCCCTGGAAGGTTATCGGGCACGCCCTGATCGTGCTGGCACCTGTGATTGCGTTTTTGGTCTGGAAGATTTCCTATTTTGGCATGGCCTTCAGCCGAATCGAAGATGAGTTTTTTGGTAGAGGACTGCTCTCTTTCGGTGTCTCCTTTATCACATGGTCAAGTGCTTTTCGTGACCTGTTTGGGAGCAATTCGCAGGCTGCGGCATATTATCTCATCGAGTGGGGGGCCATTCTGTTGGGTTTTACAGCCTGCATCGCGGGATTGAAACGTTACCCAGAGATTGCTTGGTTTGGGTTGATTGTTGTGTTTCTGTCGTTTACCAGCGGCCCTGCCCAAGGGATGCATCGCTATATTCTTGCCGCACCGCCGGTATTTCTTTTCTTGAGCAGGCTGGGGCGTCATCCCGCTTTTGATCGTGTCTGGTCAATTGCCAGTATCCTACTGATGGGCGTATTGGCAACTCTTTTTACCTTCAATATGTGGACCGGGTAAACTCATGTATTCCTGGTATTCACATGATTTTTACATTTTATTCCTTGACGAGCCAATTAAATCGTGAAATAATGTAACCGGTTACTGAAACCGGTTACAAATCAAATGACGCGACGATCATCCTCTGTTACTATCCGTGATGTTGCCCGCGAGGCCGGTGTCTCAGTGGCAACGATAAGCCGTTACATCAATCAAAGTGCGCGCGTATCTGACGATGTAGCGGAACGCATTGAACTTGCGATTGAAGAGTTGAATTATGTGCCTCACGCCGCAGCTCGTCATCTGGCAACTCAAAGAACAAGGGTAATCGGGTTATTGTTGACGAATATGCATAACGATTTTTTTGCACCTCTGGTCAGTGGGATTGAAGCAGTTGTTCAACATCAGGGATACAATTTGTTGGTTGCCACCCATCGGGCTGATTCGCACTTGGATATTCAACTTCCAATCGGATCACACAATACCGATGGCATGATCGTTTTTGCCGATAGCTTGCGGGAAGATGATATTATCGGCCTTCACCGAAATGGCTTTCCCATCGTTCTCATCCACAGATCAACCCCAGATGGATACGAGATCCCCTCAGTAACTATTGAAAACAAAGATGCCACGTGTCGGTTGGTAGAGCACCTCATCACAGACCATGGCCGCAAACGAATTTTATTTGTGCGCGGCCCGGCCAATCAGGAAGATTCTCAATGGCGCGAGTTGGGCTATCTCCAGGCTTTGGAAAATCATGACATACCTCGTGACCCTCAATTAATCATTTGCGGTGAGTTTGAGCGCGAAGTTGCCTATCGCGAGATGGTGAAATTTTTAGAAGATTCCCAAACAGATTTTGATGCTGTCTTTACCGGAGATGATGACTCTGCGATTGGGATTGTAAATGCCTTGGTGGAAGCTGGATATCGAGTACCCGAAGACATAAGTGTTGCCGGTTTCGATGATTTGCGCCTTTCAGCCTTTTTAACCCCACCGCTGACCACCGTTAATGCTCCCACCGAATTAGTCGGTCGCACTGCTGCCGAACAATTATTTGATTTACTTACTGGTAAGGATGTCGATCCAATTATCCTGTTACCCACAGAAATTGTTATTCGACGTTCTTGTGGCTGTTTTGTTTGATAAAATATAGCAGTTGCTTTGATAAAGCACATAAGGAGGTGCTCTGGCACAAATACTTATAAACACTTGCTACCTAAATAGTAAAAAATATTCTAACCTTAATTCCTAGAGGAGAAAAAAATGAAAAAGAGTATGTTTATGTTGATGGCGTTGGTGATGGTCTTCGCCCTGGTGTTGACCGCCTGTGGCGGCNNTTCAGCCACAGAAGCCCCCGCCGCAGAAGCTCCTACAGCAGAAGCCCCCGCAATGGCTGAAAAAGTTCAAATCCGCTGGTTTGTGGGTTTGGGCACCGGCACCAGCCCTGAGCAGGTAACTGAGCAGCAGGCCGTCGTGGATGCTTTCAATGCCTCCCAGGATCGCATTGAAGCCGTTCTCGAAGTAGTCCCCTACGAATCTGGCCGCGATACCCTCTCGACCCAGATCGCTGCTGGTAACGGCCCCGACATCGTCGGCCCGGTCGGTATCGGTGGTTCCAATGACTTCTACGGTCAATGGATGGACCTGACCCCCTTGATCGAAGCTGCCAATTATGATCTGAGCGTCTTCAATCCTGCCTTGGTTGATTTCTATCAGACCGAAGAAGGCCAGGTTGGCTTGCCCTGGATGGTCTTCCCCACCGGTTTGTACTACAGCCCTGCTCTGTTTGACGAAGCTGGCCTGAATTACCCGCCCACCAATATTGGTGATCCCTATGTCTGGGCCGATGGCACCGAAGAAGAATGGTCCTGGGAAACCCTGACCAAAGTTGCCAAGCAACTGACCGTTGATGTTAATGGCCTGACCCCCTTGGACGAAGGCTTTGACCGCGCCAATATTGTTCAGGTCGGCTACGTACCCCAGTGGTCCAGCATCATGGTTATCGGTACCTTCTTCGAAGCTGGCGTTCCCTTTGGCGGCGAAGCTGGTGCTTACACCGCTGATATCCCTGCTGGTTGGGTAGACGCTTGGCGTTGGTACTATGATGGCATGTGGGGCGACGAGCCCTTCATCGCCAATGGCGCTTTGGCCGGTAGTGCTGAATTCGGTGGCGGCAATGTCTTTGGCAGTGGCCGCGCTGCGATGGGCCAGACCCAGTTGTGGTTCACCTGCTGTATGGCAGATGCTGGCGAATGGGATGTGGCCGCTTTCCCCTCCTACAAGGGCGAACTTCATGGCCGTATGGATGCTGATACCGTCCGCATGTGGAAAGGCACCAAGCACCCCGCCGAAGCTTTCGAATTCCTGACCTACCTGATTGGCGCTGGCGGCACCGAGCCGTTGGTGATGGGTATCGGTAGTGTGGCACCGGGCTATGCCGCTTATGGTGGTTTCCCCGCTATGACCAAGTACCAGGCAACCTACTGGGAATCCAAGCAAGAGCAATTCCCCTGGGTGACCAACTGGTTAGTATTTGATCAGGCTCTGGGATACCCGGATAACCCCAGTGCGGAAGCTTGGCGCCCGAACATTCTCGAGGCCAATACCCGCATCAATACCTTTGGCGATCTGATGGCCAATGATGGCACGATTGATTTCGATGCCGAGTTAGCCAAACTGAAGACCGATCTCGAAGTGATCTACAACAAATAAGTAACGAGTTCATATTGGCGGGTCAGTCTTAGACTGACCCGCCAACTTTACGGATAGGAGAGCGCAAATGGAGCAGATTACCCAAATACGTGAGGTATTGCCATCATGGCGGTCCTTGCGCAATATGCAGCCTCGCGCCAAGCGTGATTTTAAGCTGGGGATGTTATTTATCTCACCCTGGTTGATTGGGTTTTTAGCGTTTACCCTTATTCCCATGGTGGCAACTTTTATCTTCACCTTTTTGAACCTGCGTATCACGGACGGATTGTTAAAT
Organism: Chloroflexota bacterium; assembly: GCA_003513015.1. Lineage (GTDB taxonomy): Bacteria > Chloroflexota > Anaerolineae > Anaerolineales > UBA11858 > UBA11858. The sequence goes on along the minus strand of DOTA01000255.1, from coordinate 4,900 downwards.
CCCCTTACTTTTGTCGGTTTGCAGAACTATAAACTTATGTTTAGCGATCCTCAAACCTGGACATCTTTATGGATTACAGTCAAGTTTGGGTTGATGGCATTACCGATTGGGATTTTTATGCCTTTGCTTCTGGCATTGTTGATGAATAATCCGGCCCTGAAAGGGCAAAACTTCTTCCGTTCGATGTTTTACATGCCTTATATTATCCCCTTCGTTGCCGCTATCTTTCTATGGGGTGGTATGCTCAACCCGGAAACCGGCTGGATCAACCGGGCTTTAACCTCCATGGGGGTTCAGAATCCTCCGGGGTGGGGCAACGATGTCTTTTGGGTCTATCCCACTTATATCATTATGGGGATATGGGGGATTGGCAATGCCATGTTAATCATGCTGGCGGGTTTACAGGGTGTTCCAACGGAACTCTATGACGCCGCCGAAGTGGATGGAGCCGGTGGTTGGGCCACCTTTTGGAATGTAACCTTCCCCATGATTTCTCCGGTGATCTTTTACAATTTAGTGTTGAGTATCGTTGGTTTATTCCAGTTTTTCCTGTTGCCCTTAGTGGTTAACTCAGGAACGGGTAGGCCGGGGGGCGCTACGCTTTTCTACAATGTGATCTTATACAAAACATTCTTCACCTATCAGAATATGTCTTATGGTGCGACCCTGGCCTGGCTGCTTTTTGCCGTTATCCTGGTGGTGACAGTTGTATTGTTTGCCACCGCAAAATATTGGGTTTATTACGCCAGTGAATCCCGCTAGAGGAGAATGAGATGACAAGGAAAAGAAGCCTATTCAATTATCTTTGGGTCACTTTGTTGTCTGCATTTTTGCTGGCAATCTTTCTTTCGCCGTTTGTTTACATGATATTTACTTCGCTCAAGACAGGTGAACAAATTTCGGTGCTTGGTTCGCCGCTTTGGCCGGCAGCGCCGGGCACCTTCGAATATGAAGGCAAAGTCCTTGAGATGTTCTCGGTTCCGTTGCCAGATGGCAGTATCAAAGATATGGCCATGTTTAAACCGGGCCGCTCGGTTAGCCTTTTTATTGATCCCGATAATCCTGATGCCGGTGCCATCGAATGGGAAGGCAACTGGCGCGGTCTGGAACGCCCCTGGCAGTTTTCTCCTGCCTGGTCTAATTATGCAGACGCCTGGAATAGCATTAATTTCCCCCGCTTGCTGGCCAACACGACCATGTATGCCATTATTTCTAATATTGGCGTGTTGATTTCTTGTGTATTGGTGGCTTATGGATTCTCTCGCTTTGAGTATCCTGGACGTGATTTCTTGTTCATTGTGCTGATTTCGACCATCTTCCTGCCCGGTACTGTCACGGTGATCCCCACCTACACTTTCTTTGCCCTGATTGGTTGGGTAGGTAGCTGGCTGCCATTACTGGTGCCAACTTTCTTTGCCAACGCTTATGATACATTCTTGCTGCGTCAATATTTTATGACCTTGCCCAAAGCGTTGGATGAAGCTGCCATGATTGATGGTGCCGGTCCCTTCCGGGTGTTATGGTCCGTGATCTTGCCCCAATCTTACCCCGCACTTATGGCGATCACGGTTTTCCATATCGTCTATGCCTGGAATGACTACTTTGGCCCCCTGATTTACCTCTCGGCTGCTCGCGAAAAATGGCCGGTTTCCATCGCTCTTTCTACTTTCAATGGCATCTACGGCTCGAGACCTGAACTGATCCAGGCTGCTTCTCTGATGACTTTGCTCCTGCCCTTGCTGCTCTTCCTGGCAGCCCAACGCTTCTTCATCCAGGGTATTGTGATTACTGGTGTTGAAAAGTAATTCTACGCTGATTGTGCTCTTCCTAATGGGAGCAGTCCTGGCTTTAAGTGCTTGTGCACCCGCGGCTGGGACTGCTCCCTCCGTTTTAACACCTGTTCTGACGGAAACGCCCTCCACACCCCAACCAGAACCTTTTCGAATTGTGGGCTATGTTACGCAGGCTGCCATCGTCGAAATGATCCCCTTCGATTTGCTCACGCATATCAACTATGCTTTTCTCATCCCAAATGCTGATGGCACCTTTGCTGCCATCCCGAACGGTTGGAAGTTGGAGAGCATTGTCGATAACGCGCACCAACAGGGCGTCCGGGTATTAATTTCCGTTGGGGGTTGGGGCTGGGATACGCAGTTCGAAACCGTGGCGGCCGATCCCGCTTTACGGGCGGTTTTTGTCAGCGAATTGACAGCCTTTGTCGATCAATATCAACTCGACGGAGCCGATATCGATTGGGAATACCCCGATCCGGGCCAATCGGCTCAGAATTTTCTAGCGCTTATTCGTGAACTGCGGGCTGCAATGCCCGATAAACTCATCACCACCGCGGTTGTCGCTCAGGGTTCCACAGGCGACGGCATCCTCCCCGAAACCTTCGCAATCTTTGATTTTGTCAATATGATGGCCTACGATGGCGGTGAGCCCCACTCCCCCTATGCATTGGCTGAAAAGGCCTTTGATTACTGGTTAGGCCGCGGCCGTCCCCCCGAAAAAGCTGTTTTGGGTTTGCCTTTTTACGCCCATCCCAACTTTACATCCTATCGCAAGATTGTCGAAAGCGACCCGCAGGCCGCTAACCTGGATGAGTTTGATTACTTGGGAGTCAAACTGGACTATAATGGGATTCCCACCATCGAGCGTAAAACCCGGTTGGCGATGCAGCGTGGTTCAGGCGTGATGATCTGGACTGTGGAGTACGATAGCACCACCGATCTCTCCCTGTTGAGTGCCATCCATCGCACCGTTAACCAACCCTGACCGCGCCATGCTGGGGGAAAATTCACCTTGTGGAGCGTAAAATGACCAGCCTAATTCAAGAAAAAGTAGCTCAAGCAACCAACCTTCTATCAGAATTTAAAATCGACGTTTGGCTTACTTTCGTGCGCGAAACCAGCGCCTTCGCCGACCCCGTTCTCCCACTCATCTATGGCACCGACCTCACCTGGCAGAGCGGCCTGATAATCACCCACAGCGGCGAGCGCCTCGCCATCGTGGGGCGCTTCGAAGCCGAAACAGCCCGCCGTACCGGGGCTTACCAGCAAGTCATCTCCTACGATGAAGCCTTCCGCCCGGTTTTGTTGGAAACTCTGGAGCGCCTCAACCCGGGGACAATTGCCATTAATTATTCGGAAAATGATCCGGTCGCCGATGGATTAAGCCTGGGAATGTATCGGATTTTGACCGCTTATTTGAAAGATACACCCTTTGAGAACCGCCTGATCTCCGGAGAGATGCTCATCGGGGCCTTGAGAGGGCGCAAAACCCCGGAGGAGGTTACCCGCATTCGGGCCGCGGTCGCCACCACTGCTGAAATTTACCAGGCCACCTTTGCCGATCTGCACCCCGGCCAGAGCGAACAAGAGATTGCCGATTTCATGCATCACCAGCTCTCGGAACGCGGCTTAGGCCCCGCCTGGGATTTGGAGCATTGCCCCACCGTCAATGTTGGGCCAGATTCTCCCGTGGGTCACGTTGGTCCCACAGATATTCGGGTGGAGCGCGGCCATCTGGTGCATTTCGATTTTGGTGTCAAGCAAAATGATTATTGTTCTGATATTCAGCGCGTAGTTTATATGCTTAAAGAAGGCGAACGTGAAGCTCCCCCTATTGTGCAGCGTGCTTTTGAAACTGTGGTGCGCTCCATCCGTACCGCTTTGAGCGAAATGCAACCCGGCGATACGGGCTTAAAAATTGATAACATTGCCCGCGGTATCATCACCGCCGCAGGCTTTCCGGAATACAAATATGCCACCGGCCATCATTTGGGGCGCGCGGCCCATGATGGCGGCGGCATTCTTGGCCCACTTTGGGAGCGTTATGGCGATTCCCCCAACCGCAAGCTCGAAGTTGGGCATGTGTACACTGTAGAGCCGGGGCTGGCGCTGCCGGGATACGGTTATATCGGCCTGGAAGAAGATGTAGTTGTCACCGAAAATGGGGCGGAATATTTGGGGGCTCCCCAAACAAAATTGATTTTGCTATAGTGAGAAAAATAGCTCCCACAGTCCGCAAATTGAGCTTGTCGAAATCTGCGGACTGTTTGTGTTAAATTTCTACCAACCCAAACTTCAACGCCACCACCGCGGCCTGCGTGCGGTCGGAAACCCCCAATTTTTTGAAAATTTCGCTGGTGTAGTTACGCACCGTCCCCTCGGTGAGGAAGAGCTGTGCGGCGATGTCGGCATTCGAGAGTCCCTGGGCCAGCAGGCGCAATATGTCGCCTTCGCGTTCGCTCAAATGGTAGTGCGTGGCCGTGGGTTGGGGGGCGCTGACCGCGGCGTAGCCGGAGAGCAATTTCCCCGCGACGTTGGGGTCCACAAAGGATTGTCCCTCCACTGTGCCGCGGATCGCTTTGAGNNCGCTCGCGAATTTTGCGGGTAGCGATGATGCCGTTCATCACGGGCATTTTCAAATCCATTAGCACCAGATCGGGTTTCGCGGCGGGGATTCGTTCGAGGGCTTCTTGTCCGTTGTGGGCAAACCCGGCAACCTCAATTTCGGGGGCGGCCCCCAGGATTTTGGATAATCCCTCGCAGACGATCATCTGGTCGTCGCAGATTAAGACACGGATCATGGGGAAACCTCCACGCTAAGGCGGATAACGGTACCGACCTCGGGTTGGCTGCTGATTTCTAAAACGCCTCCCACCCCTAAAGCCCGTTCGTGCATCCCGCGCAGTCCTAATTTTTGCTCGGCGTCCACGTCCAGGGGATCAAATCCCAAACCATCATCTTTGATCCATAATTCTAATTGATTTTCACGTTGTAGCAAATGCATTTCAACCTGTTGGGCGTTGGCGTGGCGGATGGTGTTTTCGAGCGCCTCTTGGGCGATGCGGTAAAAACAGGCTTCGACATCGGGGGTGAGATCGGGCAGCGCC
>DOTA01000117.1 GCA_003513015.1 Chloroflexota bacterium | reverse complement strand
CTGATCGGCCTGTGGGAGCGCAGCAGCGCCTCCCAAAAAATCAAACAGATGTGCGGCAACCCCGATGCCGTGCCCTCGGCCTATTCCTTGTACGATTACACGATCGCTGAAGATCTGGGAGGCGAACTGGCCTATGAAAACCTGCGGCACCGCGCCTGGCAGCGCGGCATTCGCCTGGCAGCCGATATGGTTCCTAATCATGTGGGCATCTACTCCAAATGGGTGATTGAACACCCCAACTGGTTCGTTTCGCTGGATTACAGCCCCTTCCCCACCTACACCTTCAACGGCGTCAACCTTTCTGATGATGAGCGCGTCGGCATTTACCTCGAAGATCACTACTACAATCGCAGCGATGCCGCCGTGGTTTTCAAGCGCGTGGATCATTGGACCGGGGATACCAAGTTTATCTATCACGGCAACGATGGCACCTCCATGCCCTGGAATGATACTGCCCAGCTAAACTATCTCAACCCCGAAGTGCGCGAGGCCGTCATCCAAACCATTATCCATGTCGCCCGCAAATTCCCCGTGATCCGCTTCGATGCTGCCATGACCCTGGCCAAGAAACACTTCCAACGCTTATGGTTCCCCGAACCCGGCAGCGGGGGCGATATTGCCTCCCGCGCCGAATTTGGCCTGACCCGCGAGCAATTCGATGCCGCCATCCCAATCGAATTCTGGCGCGAAGTTGTTGATCGCGTGGCACAAGAAGTGCCCGATACCTTGCTGTTAGCCGAAGCCTTTTGGATGATGGAAGGTTACTTCGTGCGCACCCTGGGTATGCACCGGGTTTACAACAGCGCTTTCATGAACATGCTGCGCGACGAGAAGAACGACGAATATCGCCAACTCATTAAAAACACGCTCGAATTTGATCCCCAAATCCTCAAACGTTACGTCAATTTCATGAACAACCCCGACGAGGAAACCGCTATCGAACAATTTGGCCGGGATGATAAATATTTCGGTATCTGCACTTTAATGGCGACGCTGCCTGGCTTGCCGATGTTCGGTCACGGCCAAATTGAAGGCTACCACGAGAAATATGGCATGGAATACCGGCGGGCTTACTGGGAAGAATATCCCGATTCTCAGCTTGTGCAACGCCACCAGCGCGAAATTTTCCCGTTGCTGCGTAAACGCTACTTATTCGCCGATGTTGAAAATTTTCTACTCTACGATTTTTACGCCCCCGAAGGCCATGTAAATGAAAACGTATTTGCTTATTCCAATAAAAGCGGCAATGAACGCGGGTTGGTGATCTACCATAATCGCTGGGCCGATGCCCGCGGCTGGCTCAACGCCTCGGCCGCCTACCTGGATAAAAATCAGGGAGATGGCGTTTTTGTGCAGCGCAATCTCGGTGACGGCTTAGGCTTGCAGAACAATCCCGAAGTTTTTACGATTTTCCGTGACCAGATCAGCGGGCTGCAATATATCCGCAACAACCGCGAAATCCACGAAAGCGGCCTGTATATCGAATTAAGCGCCTATAAATATCAAGTTTTTCTAGATTTTCAAGAGGTCCGCGACAATGAGTGGGGGCAATACGCCCAGTTGAACGGCTACCTCAACGGCCGCGGCGTGCCCAGCATCAGCGAGGCCATCAAAGAAATCTTTTTGCAGCCGATCCACTATCCCTTTAGAGAGCTGTTCAACCCTGGTATGTTCAACTGGCTTTTGATCAACCGCGCGACCCTGGGACGGGCCGATCACGATCATATCCAGATCACGATCACCGAAGCCGAACAAAAGATGAGGCATCTGATCCGGGAAATCAACAAATTAATCGAAACCCAAGCCGATGAAGAACTCTTCGCCGAGGCTACCCACCGGGAATTGGAAACAACCCTGGGCTTGATGCTGCTGCCCCAGAAATTCCCCGAGGATGAGAAAATCTATCATGAAATTGTCCAGCAAATTGCCCCCGAAAGTGATCCTGCCCATTGGAGCGTGCTCTTCAGTTGGGTCTTCACCCACAACCTGGGCAAAACCATCAGTGAAACCGAAGATTTTAGCGAGCGCAGCCGCAGTCTGATCGACGAATGGTTGCTTAGTAAAATCATCGCTCAAACCATCTCCGGTTTAGATTTGCCCGCTGACGGGGTTCAGAAATCCCTGAAGTTGCTCAAAATTTTGGTGGCACAGCAGAATTGGGCTGAAGGGCTGGCTGGCAATAAAAAATCCGCAACCACCCTACTCAACACCTGGATTTCCAATCCGGAAATTCAAGAATATCTACGCATCAACCGTTATGAGGGCGTACTCTGGTTCAACAAAGAAGCCCTGGATACTTTATTGCGTGGTCTGCTAGCCATTGACCTGATCACCACCCTTTCCGATCCCGAGATCACAATAGATGAAATGAACACCCGAAACCAGCGTAGTCACAAGCTGATCAAAAAGATCACGATGGCTGCTAAAAATTCTGATTACCAGGTAGATAAGTTGATTGAGGCTGTCAAGTAAAGTGCGAATGGGTTTGAATCAAACGAGGGTGCTGTTGGCTGGTATTTGACCAGTTTTTAGCACCCTCGTAGCGTGTAAGGGGGAAAATTAATCAGAAATGTTCTCAGGCGCAGGAACCAGTGCTTGTTTTCCCAGTTCAGCCTCAACTTCTTTGAGATGCTTGTCAATTACGCTTCTTCCAAAAGAAGAAACATCTTGACTAGCTTTTGCCCGCAACAGATTTTCCCTAGCTTCATCAAATTGCCCAAGTTTTATCTGCACAGCCGCTAAAGTATCTAACGAAGCCGCATCTTCCTTTTTGGTCAACTCAACCGCTTTATTGGCTAAATCCAAAGCATCATCCAAACAAGTTTGATCTTCAATAACATCAGCATACAGCCAGGCTAACTGATTATATGCGGGTGCATAAGTTTTATCTAATTCAATGGCCTGTTTATAAACTTTAATAGCTTCATCGTAATCATTATCTTGACAGAGCACATTTCCATAACCAGTCAATATCGGAGCGGATTGGAGTTCTGGTTCGTACTCGATCATTTTCCGAAAATCGCTCGGAAGTTTCTTCAATAATTTCATCGTGCCTGAACTAACCTGCCCATCTTTCAAGCGTTCATCGATCACAGTTTTTAGAAGATCTTTACCCTTTAACGCAATATATTGGGAACGTCTATCTTGGGCGAGCATCTCGGCATTTTCCCAATATTCTCGCACAAAATGTAGATTGGGGCCGTAATTCGTAGCCCGATAAAGCGAGTCAAGTTTTTCGGCTGTACTTTGGAGCAAACGAGCCAGTTCGTCGCGTTCTTGTCTGCGGGTGCCATAATAAGGTTCCCAAAAATCACGAAAATCCGAAATCGTTCTTACGGAAATGCTGCGTCGATAATTATCAATGGCGGTTGACTCTAAATACAGATAAAGAATGGCTTGATCGACCCAATCAATGACTTGTTGGGCACTAAAAGTGGTATTGACTAATAAGCTCGGAATATCCACGGAAGCCAAATTTTGAACATTATCAATGCCGTTATCACGTAAACGGGTTTCATGCCACTGGCTGATGCCATCCATTAAAGACAATGGAAGCTGATCCGCTCTGCGTTGATCCACACTTAAGGCTTGATTTGAAATTCGATTGAACCACTGAATCGCCAAATAGGGGAAATAACCCAAGCAAAAGGCAATGATGGCTAATAAGCCCCCGCCAATTCCTTGCACCATGTCTGTGTTGGTGGCCACAAGATTACTAATGGCTTCAAATGCCACAAAATTAAAAGATAGAGCTGCGATCATGGTAACAACACAATACATGTATACGGTTGGTTGCAAATCGTAAGTTGTATACCTGCGATAAACAAGCTGCATTGAAAACACATAGGCGCCCAAAAATCCGAACCTTAGAGCCTGTAAAGTGTTTATATCGATCAATTTTTGAAAGTTCACATCACCCGAGGGATCCCATAACAAGATTACGGCACCAATGATTGTCACTAAAACTGTCAAACTAACGTGCAGCGTATAGTTCCAAAAGCCATAATGCTCACGATATTGTTTGACTGCCTCACTCTCACTATAACCCAACAAACCAAAATCTTCGATCAGACGATTCTGACGCACAGACCCTTGGAATGCCTGATAAGCGATGTAGGAAATTGGGAAGAAAGCGGCAAGTGCGAACACAAATAAGACCTCGCCGCCATAATTCTGATCATATAAAAATGCAACTAAAACTCGATAACCTGCCTTATAAATCACAAATAACAAAATCATGAAAGCGGCCAAACCAACCGTCGCTCGAATAAAACGACCTATCTGTTGATTAATAAATCGACCTATTTTTTCAGCCATAATAAACTCCTTTTCAAGCCACAATCAGTAGACTGCACCGTTACACCCAACACGGCATAATGCAACTTTTCATAAAAGGGAAAAGAAAACCGGCTTCGGGCAAACCAAGCATTGCCAGAGACATATTTAAAGTAGATCACGATTCTGCTATAAGCACACTGAACTTATTGAAATGTGCGCCTAAACCGCATCCTTCAACGTTGTTCAGGATGCTGGATCACATCGAAGTTGTGATCAACTGTATTTAGAATATTTACTACTAGAATACTCCAATTTACATTGGATTGTCAACAAATTATATTTAATCCCCGATTTGTTTCATAACCCCATCAAAAACCTGATCTCCCCGCAGCCGCGAACGCTCACTGGCTACCCGGCTCAAGTCGAAACGGAAACCGGCAGATAAATCCACCCCGGTGGCCTGTTTCGTTAAACGAATCGCATGAACAGCATACGCCACACTATTTTTGGGCTCGATGCGATCAAAATCTTCGAAGAAGAAACCGCACGAAGTGTACATGCGCTGGCGATTGAATTGTGCTTTCAACAGCATTTGGATCGTACTCAAGCTTTCCGCAGACAACGCGTTACCCAAAGAAGCAGCTTGATCGAGGCTTGCCTTTTGCACAACTGATGCCAGCGGGGTTTCACTCAATAGAAAGTAAATGTAACCATTCCGGAGTTTCCAGGGCTCCAAGCCAAAAGCAAACATCGTTTCCGCATAGGCACAATCCAGTTGTTCGGCCAGATTATCAAAAGCCCGCCGCAAATATTTCTTCCAATGGCCTGATTCCAGCAGACAGCCACAATCACCCGCCCAACGCGCCACACCGTGATGGCAGCTCCAGGAGGTATTCTCACGAATCCGGATTTCCTGTGTGGGAGGATGTTGGCGCAGCCACAACGCCGGATAGGTCAGTTGAACGCCAGCCCTGGCGCCTGCCCCGTTCACCAGGTAAGCCAGAAACCAATCGCGAAACACTTGATGATGCCCGTAAAGCTCGCCATCCGAGGCCACCAACAACAGTTGCGGTTCATGCGCGCGGCCATTCCCATTGAAGTGACCGCTTACATTCTTGAGCGCAAAATCGTGGGCATTACTTGTCATTCCCTGGTCAAAACTCACCCCTGCGCTCAAACCGGCGTGGTAGAAAAACACCGCCAGACGCTTCCCTGAGGGCAATGACACCCAATAAGGCTGGGTTGCATCCAAATTCTCAGTATCGGCTTGCCAGGGAGCCAAAATCGTAAATTCAATTCCCTGTTCGGCCAGCACTTCCAAAGTTTCGGTATCCGCCCCGGTTTCCGGCAGCCACATCCCGGCGGGTTTGCGTCCAAAACGATGCTCAAAATCGGCAATCCCCCAGGCCACCTGTGTTTCCTTATCCATCCGGCTGGCTAACGGCAAGATCGTATGGTGATACGCCTGCGACATCGCATTTCCCACTCCAAAACGCTCAACATTCGAGCGATCCTGAAGCAAAATCCGCCGGTAGGTAACTGCATCATAAAGTTTCATCCAACTCAGAAGCGTTGGACCTACATTGAAACTGATGCGTTCAAAATTTCCCAGTTCCGCATTGGGTCGGTAACACTCTGAATGGATGCGCTCATTCCAATTATTGAAGGGCGCTGCCCCCGCCTCCAGCGGGATCAACCCGGTAAGAGGGTTCTCACGCGGCGGCTGGTAAAAATGCCCATGAATACAAAGTGCCTGCAAAGGTTTCGCAACCTCGCTTTGATCAACGGCTAAATGATCACGATCACCGCTGCCTATCCTAATACTTTGCGCTTTTCCCATGTTCGGTTTATACTCTTAAATAAAGCCTGATAAATATAGAGCGTAAGTTTACCAAAACTTTACCCCAAAAACATTCCATTATTCTCACAAATTCGTAAAAGTACCAGATAAATGCCCTCTTTATCGGATCGTCTCAAATCGCTTGGGGTCAATCTTGGAACCCAAAACCTCAAGACCCCAAAACCACCGCCCTCCGGACAATTTCCCATCGAACAGGTTTTAGCTGGGGATTTTTGGCGAACCCCCTCGGGGGAAGTTTTTGTGGTTGAGACGAACTACAAAGCCGACTTTTTGAGGGGTTCCATAAAACTAAAACCATCTGCCTCCCTGGAAACCATCGCAGCCTACGCCCAATTTCCAGAAATCAACAACCTGACCATCGAACAATTGGCCTTCATCGACACCGAAACCACCGGCCTGGGATTGGGCACCGGCATCTACACTTTCATGGTTGGCATCGGGCGCTTCGAAGGTGAGTATTTTCGCTTGGTGCAATTCTTCCTGCGTCAACCCGGTGAAGAAACCGCTCAACTGGCCGCCATCGAAGAATTTCTCGCACCTTGTGAGGCCTGGGTTAGTTTCAACGGCAAATCCTTCGATATACCGTTGCTCAACAATCGATACACGTTAAATGGTTGGCCTATCCCTTTAAAAAACGCTCCTCACATCGATTTATTACACCTTTCCCGTCGTTTATGGAAAGCGCGCCTGCCCAGCCGCGCCCTTGGCGATCTCGAAGCCCAAATTTTGGGTGTGACCCGTACCCAACAAGATGTCCCCGGCTGGATGATCGCCGATCTGTATTTTGATTACCTGCACACCGGCGATGCCCGTCCGCTGTTGGGCGTGTTCTACCACAACGAAATGGATGTGGTCTCGCTGGCGGCTTTGCTGGCTCACATGGCCGATCTGCTCTCCAACCCGCTCAACGGCTCCGTGCAGCACGGCCTGGATTTGATCTCCATCGGTAAGCTCTACGCCGATTTAGGCCAGCTCGATACCGCCGCGCAAATCTACCAGCGCGGCCTGCAACGCGCCGATGTAGCAACAGAGTTAGAGGCCTACTGGCAAGCCCTGGCGGAACTCTCCTTTATCCACAAAAAGCAGGAAAATTTTGAGGATGCCATGCACCTTTGGGAGCAGGCCGCAACCGAGGGGCAAATCTACGCTCACATTGAACTCGCCAAACG
>DOTA01000370.1 GCA_003513015.1 Chloroflexota bacterium | reverse complement strand
AACCCCTCGGAGGCCTTCCTGGCTGAAAGGATGATCAACGCCCCCGGCTCCGCCATCGCCGTGACCATGGAGGGCACCCGCCCGCTGCTGGTTGAAATCCAGGGCCTCACCAGCCCTACCAATTTCGGCAACCCGCGCCGCACCCCCAACGGCATTGATTTCAATCGCCTGCTGCTGACCGCGGCTGTGCTCACCCGCCGGGTGGGCGTGCGCCTTTCGGAACAAGATGTGTTTGTAAATGTTGTTAGCGGCCTGAAAATTAGCGAACCCGCCGCTGATCTGGCGGTGGCCGCAGCGATTGCATCCTCCGTAAAGGATCAGCCCGTGCGCGCCGATGCTGTGTTGATCGGTGAGGTGGGTCTGAATGGGGAATTGCGCGCCGTGGGTCAGATGACGGCCCGCTTGCGGGAAGCCGCCAAACTGGGCTTCAAAACCGCCATCGTGCCGCGCCGCTTGCGGCGCGGCGAACCCTGGCCCCAAGGCATCGAAATTTTAGAGGCTCGCAGCCTGCGCGAGGCCTTAAAACTGGCGCTGATTGCGGATGAAAAGCCTGCATGAACGAATCTGAATTCCGTGTCTTTCTCAAGCGAGAACGGCGCAAAGACAGCGCCATCGAACAAATAGTCGAGTTAACCGCGACCTTTGAGTCTTTTCTAGGCGAACATTATCCGGGGAGCAGCCTCGATCAGATTTCAGCGGAATCCCTGGAAAGTTATGTTTCGTGGCTGGAAAGCGAAACAGGCGAAACCGCCTCGGAACCGCTTTGGGCGCTGCGCTACTACTTCGATTTCATTGAAAACCAACCCCTCAGTGATTTGGCCGGGGAAATGCGGGCGGAACGGGTAAAACGCAAACCTTTCCATCTGCGTGATTTTCGCGGCGTCAACCCGCACGAGATCGCCAAATTGGAAGCCCTGTATATTGATAATATCGATCAGATGCTGGATGCCGCCCGCCCCCCCCGCCTGCGGCAGGACTTCTCCGAACAGAGTGGGCTACCGCCGGAAACCATCCTGGAATTTGTGACTCTGGCCGATCTGGCCCGCCTGAGCGGGGTGCGCGGCGTGCGGGCACGGCTCTATTTCGAGGCCGGGCTGACTCCTGAAATCATCGCCACCTGGGAACCGGAAGCACTGCACGCCATGCTGGTGGAATACGTCACTCGCAGCAGCTTCGAGGGGATTGCGCCATTGCCCAAGGAAACCCAAAACCTGGTCGAACATGCCCGCCGCTTGCCTAAAATTGTGCAATATTAGCTTTTCCATCCTGCCACGCCCATAAACAGGAGATTTTTATGCAGTTCAATTCCATGATGATCTGGCTGATTAGATCGCCACTACACTTTTTTGTAAGTAAAAATATGATGGTGGCAAATTTCACCGGGCATAAATCCGGGAAAGCTTACTCGGTTCCGATGAATTATCTTCGAGATGGCGAGAAACTTTACACTACCAGCCAGCGCGGGCGCACTTGGTGGCGTAATTTGCGGAATGGCAACCCAGTGACTTTGCGCTTGCAAGGCAAGGATGTACACGCCATTCCACAGGTGACGGAATCTGACGAAGGAGTTGCTGATCTACTGGATCACTACTTCTCTTTAGCGCCGAAAATGGCCCGATATTTTGAAGTGAGGCTTGACCCTGAGGGGCATCCCATCCCGGAGGATGTGAAAACATCGGCGCAATCAAAGGTGATGATTACCTTCCGGTTGGCGACCTAAGGTGCGAGCGCCACCTGATTTTAACGGAAGCAAACACAAATTCCAGGAGGCTGATTTGCACCATTGCCTGCAAATCAGCCGGAGATGGAGGTCTTTATGTCTCGCTTGTGGCAGATGATTGTCAGCGCCCACAAATTTTTATCTCGCAATTTGTTTTACCCCATTGTGTTGTCTACTTTTTTGGTGTTCGGCTACTTTGTGGGCCGGGCGGTGGTGAGCAACCGGCTCATCTTTTGGTTTTTGCCCTGGAATTTGTTTTTAGCCTGGCTGCCATATCTTTTTAGCTTGCTGATGGCAGCAATCCATCAGGCGCGACCGCGTTGGTGGTGGGCGCTGATCATTCCAGGCGGGTTGTGGCTGCTCTTTTTGCCGAATGCGTTTTACATTATGACCGATTTTATCCACTTGACGCAACGGCCGGAAATTCCGTACTGGTATGATGCCGGGTTGATGGCGATTACAGCCTGGACGGGGATCTTTTTGGCGATTGTTTCGCTACATATTGTGCAGAGTATTGTGCAATCGTATGTGGGAACGACGGTCAGTTGGGGGTTCGCGCTAGTGGTGATTGGCTTGAGCGGTTATGGCGTGTACCTGGGGCGTTTTTTGCGTTGGAATAGCTGGGATGTGCTTTCGGACCCCCTGGGAATTGCCTACGATTCACTCAGCCCGCTGATTAACCCGGTGACGAATGCCGATAAGATCGGCTTTATGGTGATGTATACTTCACTGTTTTTGGTGACGTATCTGACGTATGCCTGGCTGCGGCCTTTCAACCATACAGAGCAGAAGTAAAAACCTCCCCAAGGTGATTGAAATGCCAAAGTTTCATGCAATCCAATCACCTTCGGGAGGCCAAGAAAGGAAAAAGCCGGATTTTTCCTAGAAACCCGGCTTTTTTGTTTTGCGCAGTTCATTTACTCAATCGGCGCGAAACGGGCCTGGAAGAAGCGCAGGTATTCCGGTTCGTATACCATGTTGAGGCCTTTGGTTTGTTCGCGGATATCGTAAACGGCTTTGATGCTTTCAGCCACCACATCCATATGGGCCTGGGTGTAGACGCGGCGGGGGATGGTAACCCGCGTGAGTTCCAGGGCGGGGTAGCGGTGTTCGCCGGTTTCGGGGTTGCGCCCAGCGCTGACAATGCCACGTTCCATAGTGCGCACGCCCGAATCCAGGTAAAGTTGGGCCGCCAAAGTTTGGGCCGGGAATTGATCTTGGGGAATGTGTGGATAAAAACGCTTGGCATCCAAAAATATAGCGTGACCACCCACAGGTTCCACGATGGGGATATCCCAATCGAGCAGTAATTTGCCCAAATAACGGATCTGGCGCACACGCGAGGCCACGTGGTCATCGTGCACCATTTCTTCGATGCCCAGGGCCACGGCTTCCATATCGCGCCCGGCCATGCCGCCATAGGTGTGCAAGCCTTCGTAAACGACCACCATGTTGCGGGCTTTTTCGGCTACTTTGGGATCATTCACGGCCAGCCAGCCGCCGATGTTAACCAGATTATCTTTTTTGGCGCTCATCCAGGCACCATCGGTGTAATCACAAAATTCGCGCAGGATTTGAGCAATGCTTTTGTTTTGATAACCTTCCTCGCGCTCCTGGATGAAGAAGGCGTTCTCCACCATGCGCGTGGCATCCAGGTAGATGAGAATGCCATAGCGGTCGCAGAACTGGCGCAGCGCTTTGACGTTGGCCATGCTCACCGGCTGCCCGCCGGCCATGTTGACCGTGCCCGCCAGGCTGATGTAGGCAATGCTGGACGCGCCGACCTTCTCGATGAGCGCCTGCAGCTTATCCAGGTCGATATTGCCCTTGAAGGGGTGCATGTTCGTCGGGTCGTGCGCCTCGTCGATGATGACGTC
>DOTA01000439.1 GCA_003513015.1 Chloroflexota bacterium | reverse complement strand
ATTTGCACGCCTTCTTCAGCGGCGTTGCCTTTTTCTTCGGCGGCTTCCATACGCTTCATGAGTTTATCTGGAATAAAAACGCCCGGAACGGTATCGTTCATATAGCAAGCGATTTTGTAGTTTTTGATGGGTGTAATACCGATCAAAATGTAAACTTTGTCGAGGATGTCGCGCTTGGCTAACTCATTGAGCCAGATTTCCATGCCATCGGCATCGTAAACCAGGTTGGTCTGGAAGAATTGCGCCCCGGCGTTGACTTTTTTGTGCTCGCGGATGGCCTGGAATTTGGGTTCAGAGGCAAAGGGAGCNNATATTTGCCTTCGTCGCGCATGCGGCGCAAAATCCAGAGCATTTGGATAGAGTCGATGTCGATAATGTCTGAGCGGCCAATGGGCGAAGGTCCCATGCGGGCGTTATCGCCGGAAAGGCACAGGATGTTGCGGATACCCAGGGAGTAAGCCCCAATCACCTCGGCTTGCAGGCCGGTGCGAGTGCGGTCACGGGCGGCAATTTGCAGCACGGGTTCGGCGCCGCGATCGAGGGCGATTTTGCTGCAGGCGATGCTCGACATGCGCGGCGTAGCGGAGGGGCAATCCGTAAAGTTGACCGCGGCCACGTAAGGTTTAATGTTATCGGTGTTGCGGCACAGAGCGCCGGTGGCGGTGCTCATCGGTGGGGCTACCTCGGAGGTGACCACAAATTCCCCGGCCTTCAAGCGGCGCTCCAATTCAGAGACGGGTTCATCGTATGCAGGGGCATGATATTGCGAATCACCTTCCCACCATTCTGGCTGGCGCACCGGGCGAAAAACGGAATCCCAAGTAGCGGTGCGGGAGGCAGCGTCGCGGGTCAGCATCCCTTTGGCAACCGTGCCGGTGCCTACTTTTTTAACCTGGCGGACGACATCACCCCAAGTTTCCGTGCCGGTTTTATCCCAGTCCAAGGGAGGCAGCACTTCAAGGAGCATTTCCTCACGCCCCATTTTGAAGGAACGCTCGTAAATTTTGTACCAGATGCAGGGGCGGGTGTTATCAACGTAACAAAATTCTTCGGTGGAGCCACCGCAGGGGCCGTTGCGCGCGCCCTTCGGGCATTCCATCGGNNCAGATAAAGGCAGTTTCTTGCAACAAACAGTTACCGCACATGCGGCAGCCAAACAAAGGGCCTTTAATCATCCGCTCGGTGGCAGCCAACATGCGCCGACCCATCGGTTCTTTCTTAAAAGGTAAATAAGGGGGTTGCCAGCGACGGCCAGGGGTGAAGACAGGCATAACTTTCTCCTATAAAAAGCCCCCCGCTGATCTTTTGGGCTATAAAGGGGGGGCGATCCGTTTTTATGCGTGCGATAGAACCTCTAAAATCAGATACCGGCTTCAATTAGGGCCTGGAGGTAGAGCCTTTCGCACTACAATTAAAATTCAGTGGTCAAATTATCTCAAGTGACATCCGTCACGATTTATTGGATAAATAGGACGACAAATGTAATATTTAGCAGGACTGGCACCCTTGATCGGAATGCCAGTCCTTAAGGGATTCTTACTGGTCTAAATACGAATCGGCGTAAATCACTTTGTTGAGCAAAATCTGCGAGGTTTTCCAGATGGCAGCCTGCTCAGGGTCACTCATATCAACATCGCCGATTTCGGGATGTTCCATGGCAGCCACGCGGTCGTGGATTTTGACATACAGTGCGCCCACCGGGGTGCGGGTGTCGCGCTCTTCCACGATGCGGATAACCTCGTTCTGTTCCTGATCCATAGGATCGGCAATCATCATCTGCAAGCCCGCGCCCATCAACATGGCGCAGTAAACCCGGTTGATCAACGGACGATTCTGGCGCGGCACCGCGTTGGAAACATTCGAAAGACCCACGGAGATCAACGGCGGGGGATCCCAGGCAAATTGCAGGGTGCGGACTGATTCGATGCACTCCGGGCAATATTCCTGGCAGCCGGAAACCGTCAGCACCAACGGATCAATGATCAAATCTTCGATGGGAATGTCCAACTCAATGCAACGCGGAATCAACGATTCCAGGGCAATCCCGATGCGCTCATCCGCGCCCACGGGGATGCCGCTCTTGGTCATCGTCAGAGCGATTACTTTGGAACCGTACTTTTTNNCACAGCGGCACATCCACCACGGTTTCGAGGGTCTGCACCATCCAGGGGAAAACTTCTGCCCAATCCTTTTTCCGCGGCCCCAGGTTCATATCAACGCATTTCGCCCCCGCCTCTACCTGTTTTTGCGCCAATTCCATGAAGAACTCGCGGTCTTTATCCCGCAAGGCATCTTTAACGCCCTGCGAAATAATGTGAATATTCTCGCCAATGATATACATAGGTGTCACTCCTTCGTGTAAGGTAAATAAGTAGACAAAGTAAACAAGGAAATAGGTATTCTGGTTCCAGGCATGAGGGTTGGTTCCCTGTTTACCTGTTTACGATGAATACCGGTATCCACAATTATCGTTCCATTGCCTTTGCCACGGTTGGGAACAACCCCAAATCCGTGTGCGGCAAAAAAAGCGCCGACATGAAAGCATCATAGAATTTATTGTCGGCAGATAATTCCACATAGGTCATGCGGGCAGCGATTTCGGCAATCTGCCGCCGGGCGTTGTGATCGATTAGTGCCAGGTACGCGCCCTTCACCGAGGTATTGCCCAAAAAGTCGAAATTCTCCCAGGGCATATCGGGCAGCAGGCCAATTTGCACGGCCTTTTCCACGTTGATATACTTGCCAAACGAGCCGCCCACCAGCACGCGCTCGATCATTTCCATGGGGAAGCCCACACCATCGGCCAGCACGGTAAACCCGGCATAAATCGCGGCCTTGGCGCGC
>DOTA01000108.1 GCA_003513015.1 Chloroflexota bacterium | reverse complement strand
ATCGGCCTGGATTGGGGTTTCCTGCGCTTGCTGGGCGTGCTGACCACCGGCCTGTTGCTGCTGGCCTTCGCCATCACCTTCCACCCCTCCGAGCGCGTAAACTTTGGCCTGTTCAAATATGCTTCTCTCTATATGCTCTTTTCAATGATCTTACTGGTACTCTAATGAAAACAAAACAAAACCTCCTCAACAAGTTCAATCCTTGCGTCCCAATTATCTGGTTATACATCTCGGCAGGTTTAGTCTGGCTGGGGGTGGGCGTTATGCTGGATGCCTTCGCTTCCCGTTGGCTGCAACTGGCGGGTTTCCCCTCGGAACTGCTTTTACTTGTGGCCGGGCTGGCCCTGGCAACGGCGATTTATCTCTTTGGTTTCTCCAAACTTGCCAGAAAGAATATCCGGCGCATTGGCGAGTATGCCACCGAAAAAGTTTGCCTTTTCGCCTTCCAGAGTTGGACCAGCTACCCGCTGGTGGCTTTCATGATGGGGTTGGGCATTTACCTGCGCCATTATTCAACCTTCCCCAAACCCCTGTTGGCCATCCTCTACCTGGGGATTGGCAGCGCCCTGTTTGCAGCCGGGTTGCTCTATTTTGTGCATATCGTCCAAGCGCGCCGCCCTCAAAAGGCCCGAATTTCCTCGAAATAAAAATGTCAGTGCCAGATCGGATCCTGTTGCTGCTCACCGCCTTGCTGGCCTCCTATCAAGTTGCCGTGGGGATTGATGGATTAGCGACGATGGCGGTTGCCTGCTACACGATCGCCTTTGGCGTGCTGATCATCGCCGGCCTGTTGATGCTCATCCTGGGGTTTGAAGTGCTCGATTCCCCGGTGGTGGTCATCGCCTCCACGCTGATTCCGACAAGCCTAGCCCTGGGTTTGGTTTCGCAATACCTGCACGAGATTCTGATCCCCTGTGGGATTTTCATCGTTTTGGGCGTGTTGGCCATCATTATTACGCGCTTTGCCGGCCCTAAAAAGCTGGCGGTGATCGTGCTGGCAGTTGTCCACGGCGTTTCGGGGCTGACGATCTTTTTGCTGCCGATCCTATTGGCGCTGCGCGGGGAAGTTCCCGGCGGGCAAGCGCTGGTGGGCGTGGGCGGCATGCTGATCGGCCTGGGCGGGTTGCTGCTCTCATTTCTCAAAGCTGGCAAACCGTTGCTCGCACGGGAGAAAATATTTGCGGTTTTTCCCGGTCTATTGCTGCTAACCACGGCAGCGTTTGTGGCCGGGTTTATGTTCATCTAAACCACGCATGCCAAGCATCCTGAACACGTTGATGGATGCGATTATCGATACTGCGCATCCTTCGACAGGCTCAGGATGCTGAGTAGTAACAAAATCCGGAGGTTCACNNGCCACCGTGATGCTGGTAAAACGCAAACCCGATGCCTACCGCTGCACGCTGGTTTCACTCATCGTAGGGATCGTGATTGGCGTGATCCACATGACCGTTTCTCGCAACTTGCGCGGCTCATCCATGCCGGTGGATGCGGTGACCTACACGGCGGTGTTGACGCTACTTGTTTTCTTGCTCTTCCGCATTCCAGGGATTTGGGCCAAAGTGAATTTCACCCAAGCGCCCAAAGGCGAGAATGAATCCGCAGGCGGCGCGGCGGCCATTGTATCGGGGCTGCTGGCGTTCAGCATCCAATATTTGATGGAATCTACGCACACGATGAATGGCGGCATCAATTATGGGGATGCGTTTCACCTTTCCATGACGGTAATCGGCTGGGGGTTGGTACTTGGCGGGATCGGCCTGATGGTGCTCGCACAGCTCAAAGTTCGGCGAGCCTTCCAAAATCTCACCAGCGAATCGCCTGCGGTATAGCAGCATTTATCCGACTTTTTAACTGGCTGGATATTTCTCCAGCCAGTTTTTGATTCCTGCGATCCCTCACAAGTGATGTAGAATAGGTTTATGCCATATTCATCCGGTGAGATCGATATACTCAGCAAAGCAGTGCTGCTGCGAGGCTTATCAGAAGCGGAACTTCGGGCTGTCATTGGAGAAGCTAGAATTCAGCGTTTAGCGGACGGCGCTTTCTTTTTTATGGAAGCCGAGCCGGCTGAAAAGGCTTATATCTTGCTAGAAGGCAAAGTCAAACTAGGCCAGGTAACCGAAGTGGGGCAGCAGGTGATTTTGGGGTACTTGATCCCCGGCAGGGTGTACGGCATCATCTCGATCATCAAAAAAATCACCTATCCGGTTTCGGCACAGGCTGTGGGGGATTGCCGCGCTTTGGCCTGGGATCAGGCCACCATGAATCGCCTAATGGATGCCTACCCCCGCATGGGTCTGAACGCGCTTCACATTATGGCGGGGCAAATCCGGGAGTTTCAGAACACGATCCGGGATCTCTCTACCAAGCGGGTCGAGCAGCGAATTGCCAGGGCGGTTCTCAGGTTGGCGCGCCAATCAGGGAAGAAAATAGAAGATGGAGTGTTGATTGATTTGCCGCTGACCCGCCAGGATTTAGCCGAGATGACCGGCACTACACTCTACACCGTCAGCCGGGTGTTGACCGAATGGGAAGCGCAGGGCTTGGTGCAGAGCAAACGCCAGCGGGTGGTGATCTGCTCTCCGCATGGTCTCGTGCAAATTGGGGAAGATTTGCCCGGTGCGGCAGAACCGGAAACCCGAATTTTAGGGAATGATGTGTGTGATTTGTAAACGCACGCAATCATCCAGCCAATTAATTCATACGTCTTTGCGCCAGCGCAAAGACAAGCCAACCTCCGCAGGCTATGATGTGTAAAAATAGCCTAAGGAGGTTATTATGTTTCGTTCTAAATGGTTGTTGATTGCGTTAGCGCTGCTCGCAATGCTACTGGCTGCGTGTAGTTCGGGTGCGCCGGAAGAAGTTAGCGCAGAAAACGCTGCACCGGTGTTCCAAAAAGGTGGTTGCGTGGCCTGTCATGTGATTCCAGGCGTTCCGGGCGCAGTGGGCACGATTGGCCCCAATCTTTCCCGCATCGGTGAAAGAGCCCAGGAATATCTGGACACGGGAGAATACAGTGGCGAGGCTCAAAGCGCGGAGGATTTCATCCGCGAATCGATTCTAACACCGGATGCCTTCCTGGCGGCGGAGTGTCCAAACGGTCACTGCCAGCCCGGGCAAATGCCTTCCACCCTTGCGGATTTGCTCTCGAAAAAAGAAATCGAAACCGCAGTTCAATACCTGCTCAGCTTGCCCAATGCTGAACTGGCCGCCGCAAGCGAGCAAACCACCCTCGGCGAAGCGCCCACGCTCACTGAGGCCGAATGGGAAAAAGCCACCCAAATCTTCTTCGATCGCTGTGCCGGTTGCCACGGTGTGCTGCGCAACGGCGCGACCGGCCCGGCATTGACCCCTGAAAATACCCTACCAAAAGGCACCGTGGGGCTGGCGACCATCATCTTCAATGGCACGCCGCGCGGCATGCCTGATTGGGGCAAGCAGGGTACTCTGACTCAAGAAGAGACTGAATTGATGGCGAAGTTCATCCAGAACGAGCCACCCCAACCGCCGGAAATGTCGTTGGAACAAATGACTGCATCCTGGAATGTGCTTATTCCAGTGGATCAGCGCCCCACCGAACC
>DOTA01000155.1 GCA_003513015.1 Chloroflexota bacterium | reverse complement strand
CCTCGGTTTGCAGGATGGTGATGTAGCTATAAGCGCGCTCAACCGAGGGCACATAATAAAACATCAACAAAATGCCAGTGATCGAAAGGGAGGCGAACACCAGGGCGGAGATTAACCCCAATCCTAGAGAGTAGGACCATTTGATGCTCTTTTTGCTGACCTTGACCGGGTGTAGGTGGAAGAACACGTTGGTGGTCATCACCAGGGAGCGGTCGAGGGGGTTATCGGGCCAGCCATGCCGGAAAAACGAGCGCCAGACCCTCGAATTTACAATAAAATTTTTGATTTTTTGCATGTACTTCTCCTCGTTGGAAGGTAATCAGTGAATTGTGCTGGTTTAACTTTACCCAGTCACCCAGTAACAATCACCTAATCTCCATAACTCAAAACTTCCTCAAAGCGGAAGGATTCCATGGTAATGGCATCGGTGGGGCAGCGATCGGCGCATAAGGCGCAGCGCGTGCAGGATTCGTCATCCTTGAGCATGGCAGCCACCGAAGGCTGGTCTTCGTTCAGGAAGGTTTCCAGGGGTGCCCCGAGCTGGGCTTCAACCACCGCGGCAAAATTCTCATCACCTTTGATGTTCTTCAAGCTGACGATCTTTAGGCAATCCCAGGGGCAAATATCCACGCAGGCGTTGCACAAAATGCACTTGGTGCCATCGAAAATGGTATTAACCGAGCATTCCAGGCAGCGGCTGCCTTCTTGGGCGGCCTCCTCCACCGAATAGCCCAGTTCCACCACCGATATGCCCGTGCGGCGCTCCACCGGCAAAGTGGGGACTTTTCCGCGGTTCAGCAGCGACCAATTGTTGAACATCACATGATTGGGCAAATTCTGCCACTCGGTTTTGACATCGACTTTGAGTTGCTTGCCCTGGATATATTCTTCCATCCCCAAGGCCGCCACATGCCCGTGTTTGACGGCATCAATGATCAAGCGTGGGCCGTAGGCCACATCGCCGCCAGCAAATACTTCGGCCGCGGTGGTCTGCCCGTTCTCGGGGTTGACCTTCACCAAACCGCGGGGCGTGATCTCAACATCATCTGCGCCGCCCAAGGCTTCCAAGTCCGCGCGCTGGCCGATGGCCAAAATCAAGGTGTCGCACTCCCAGATTTCTTCGGAACCGGCTTTGAATTTGGGGCTAAAGCGCCGCTCTTCATCGAAAACCGATTCGACATCGATCACTTCCAGGCCTTTTAGTTTGCCATTTTCGCCCACAATGCGGTGGGGGCCTTTGCGGGGGAAGAGATGAATGCCCTCTTCCAGGGCTTCCTCCACCTCGAATTCGGAGGCCGGTAACTCGTCCCAGCTTTCCAGTGAGATCATTTTGACATCAATGCTGCCCATGCGGATGGCCGTGCGGGCCACATCCAGTGCCGTGCTGACGCTCTCGGATTCTTCTTCGGCGCGGGCCTCTGCATCAGAGAGTTTTGCCTCAAGTTCGGCGGTCTTTTGTCCCAGGCGCAGGGCGGTGCGAGCGGCATCCATAGCCACGTCACCGCCGCCAACCACCAACACTTTTTCGCCTAATTTAATTTTGTAACCCAGGTTGTAGTTGAGCAAAAAGTCAACCGCGATCACAACGCCATCCAAATTGGCGCCTTCGATGTTTAGTTCGCGCCCTTTCATCAAGCCAATCCCTAAAAAGACGGCATCGTAGTCACGGCGCAGGTCATTCAGGGAAATTTCTTTCCCGATGGGCGTGTTGTAGCGGATTTCTACGCCCAAAGCCAGGATCGCTTCGATTTCCAGATCCATGGCCTCCTGATCGATGCGGTAAACCGGCACGCCATAGCGCATGGTGCCGCCGGTTTTCGATCCCGCTTCGAAAATGGTCACTCGATGACCCAGGATTGCCAGATCGTGCGCCGCGGTTAAGCTGGCTGGCCCGGCGCCGATGACGGCGACTTTGCCAGTTTTCCGTCCGGGCTGGGCAGCTAACCGCTTTAATTCCTGGAGCGACCAGCGCGCCGGGGAATATTTCTGCTCTGGGCCGGTGCCGGGGATAGCTCCATTTTGGGGGTTCAGCCGTTCATCACGGGCAAACACCTGGCTGGGCATCTCTGTGATGCTATCCAGCGTGATCAAATCTTTCGCGGCTTCTCGTGCGGGCAATTGTTGGGCAGATTCCGGGCCAAAGCGCTCGGTAAGGACACGCTTGATGGCGCGGATCGAGACCGGTTTCTCGTCCGGGCTTTCGATGAAACCGCGGCGGCAGGCCACTTCACAGGGCGCGCCGCAAATCCGCCCGCAAACCGTTGAAAATGGGTTCGGGTCGTGGGAAATGTTATAGGCTAATTCCAGTTCGCCGCGCGCGGCAGCCAAAACATAGCCGCGCGAATCGGTCAGCACCGGGCAGGCAGCCTGACATTTCACCATATCTCGCCAATCTTTTGTCGTAGGTACTTTGACGCGATATTTGTATTCGCTCATCGATTTCTCCTTATCTTGCATTACAATGAATACCAATAAAAACTCATTTGGAGACTAATAATGTTATGAAAAAATACCGGATGTTCGTAATTTTACTATTACTTTTATTGCTTTCAGCCTGTGCTGGCCGAGGCGATCCTGCTGAGATGGCCCCTCCCGCTGACCCAGAGAATCCGCCAGCTTTGAGCGGAACGTATGTGATCAACGGTTTCGACCCTTTGGGCCTGGAATACGGCGGGCATCTCACGATTACGCCCGGTGATGATGATAGAACCTACCAGATGCAATGGATCGTTGTCGGTGGTATTCAGGAAGGATCGGGTGTTGTAAAGGGCAATCAACTCTGGGTAGAGTGGAGAAGCATTGAAAGTTCCACAGATCAAGCTGAGGGAACCGCAGTTTACACAATCACAGAAGCAGGCCAGCTAGATGGTGTTCGCTTCGTTAATGGTATGGATGGTGAAGGTACTGAACAGGCCTATCCCAATCAATGAACCGGCCTAACGCTGCCCGAAACGCCAGTCCCATAAGGACTGGCGTTTCGGCATTTTAACGGTTATTTCAAGGTCATCAAGTAATCGATCAGTTGATCGACCTGCGTTGTTGAAAGCTCTTGACCCCAGACCTGGGGCATGGTTCCAGCGGGGAAACTTTCAACCAGATGCGCATCGGGCGTCAAAATTGATTCGCGCAGGTAATCCTCCGCAGACTGCCCCGAAACGGTGCTGCCGGCTCGGCTGGCAATTCCGGCCATGGAGGGGCCAACGATTACCACACCCGCGTCCAGTGAGTGGCAAGTGATACAGCCCGGCTGGCTGCCAATCACAGTTTGGGCGAAAAGATCCTTACCAGCAGAATCTGTCGAATCCCCCCCACCCCCACCACAGGCGGCCAAAACGACCGACAGGGTTAAAATCAGAACGAAAAGTAAGGACAGGTTTTTCTTCATTAGTACAACTCCTTTTGAAATGTTTGATTGGGTTACTTTCACTCGGTTTGTGCTGTCCAGAACAAACCAAGTGTATTTTACAATAATTCTGCGCTTATTTCAAAGTCAACAGAAACGCCACCAGATTGTCAATCTGATCGCTGCTAAGTTTTTTGCCCAAATCGGGCAACATCTGGCCTGCCGGAAAACCCTCCACCACATACGCATCGGGGTGCAAAATTGATTCTCGTAGATAATCTTCTGCGTTCAGGCCGGGCACTCGTTCTGCCGCCCGGGTGGCCACGCCAGCCAAAGACGGGCCAACCACAACCTCGCCGGGTTCAATCGAGTGGCAGACATGGCAACTGGCGCTGGCTTCCAAGGAAGATTCAAAAAATAATTTTCGGCCGGCAACAGGGTCGCTTTGCAAGGGCGCATCGCTGAAACTCAAGTCGAGGATACCATGATTCTCGAATAAAACCAGTTCATCGAAGAGAATTTGCCCCTCCAATTGACCGGGGCGGTCAAACATCGTCAGGCGGAGGTGATGCTCGCCGGGATCAAACTGAGTTTGCTCGAAAGCCACCACACGCCCATCTTTTCCTTGAGGTTGATAGGACTGATCCCATTGAGTTTGACCGTCAATTTCCAGAATTAACCGGGTTGGGGAGGTGAGGCCCAACTCAGGTTCCAGCGTGGTCGCCGTTTCCCGCAGCGGGTACCCGGCTTTATGGTTTAACACAACTTCCAGCAGCGCGGTCTCCGCCGGAAAGGGGCGGAAATTCACATCGCTTAGCCAAATTTGTCCTGCCAAAACCACAAACAACAGCAGGATCGCGGGGATAAAACTTTGCCAATGAATTTGGCTGAACTCCAGTTTGTAAGTTGTGGCCTGGCGTTGTTGGTTTGGCTTTTTCAGGGCCAACGAAAAATCATTGGGGGGCAGCCAATCCAGGGAAACGGGGACCTCTTTGAATTTCTGATTTAAGCGCGGTTTACGCTGGCGTTCCATCCTTTCTTGCAGCCAGAGATTGCCCTCGCGGTTGGCGCAATCTTCAGGTGGGCAGCCGATGAACTGNNCCCTGGTAGGCGTGGCGCTCGCAGGTGAAGACCACTTTGACGGGGTCGCCTCCTCCTTCGGAAATCCGGGTGAGGGTTTCCCGCCAGAGGCCTTCAGCGGGTTTCCCGCTCAAAGTCAGAGCCAGGGGTTCGCAGGTGCCAATGCAAATCCCGCAGGCTACGCACATTTTGGGGTCGATCACCGCCAGATATTTGTGTTTTTTGCCATCGTTGCGGGCCACCATTTCGATGGCCTGATAGGGGCAATCGGCGGCGCACAGGGTGCAGCCGGTGCAGTC
>DOTA01000147.1 GCA_003513015.1 Chloroflexota bacterium | reverse complement strand
GGGCCTTTGGGCGTGGATACCGCGGCCGTCACGGTTTCCCTAACGGCGCAGGGCCTTCAGTTGGATGTTATCAATATCCTGGGCGAAACCGTCGAATCCGCCTGGGTACCGGCGAAGTAAAGGGACCAATTTAACGAAAAAAGCCGCCGAGATGGGCGGCTTTTGATTTAACGGGAACACTCAGAAATTCGAGTTGGTTTTTNNGATGGTGAAGTTGAAGGCGATGAAAAGCAGCAGGTTGCCGGTGGTGGCATCCACGCGCTTGCCGTAATCTTGCAGGAAAAAGGTGATCCAGGATACGGTGATGATTAAGATCAACGGCACGAAAATGCGGAAGATGTAGAACGAGAGATGCCGGCTGGCGAAGAAACGGAAGATGAAGTTGGAAGTTTCTTTGCCGGTGCTGCTGGGCTCGGTAAGCACTTCGGTTTCAAAGCTGGTGATATACCATTCCTCTTCGCCTAGTTGGGTGCCCACTTCGCTGTAATTGGAGGGCACAAATTTGATGAAGGATGAATCGTAGAGCGAATCGATGCGGATAAAAAAGGTTTGGGTATCGAAGGGGAATTGGCGGAAGTCGAAATCGGGGGCCTGAAAATTGGTGGTGAAGCGTTCAAAATAGAGGGCATCCCCATTGGGGCGAATGACCGCATAATCGTTTTGGATCCAACGGTTGTTTTGCTGGTTGAGGTAGGTGTAGGCGGGCCAGGGGATTTTTTTAGCGGTGATGAAATCGACAAAGCTTTTGCCGGTATAGGTTTCGAACTCACACTGGCACTCATCGGAGAGAAAAGCCAGGGCGGGGTCATTCCAATTCATCCGCATCGAAACCACCGCGCTGTAATTTTCAGCTTTTTGATCGACGTTGGCGATTTGCTGCAATTTGACACCGATGGCTACATCCAAGGGAGCGCGCACCAATGGCTCGCCTGCGGGTGCTGCCAGACCCGTAAGAACCGCCGGTTCGTTTCGGCCAATCAGCAAGCGGTATTCCCCGGAAGTGCCTGCTGCCGCCGTAATTTCCAACAGATACTCGCTGGCATCCGCGGCAAAAGTGTATTCCAGCGAGGCTTGTTGGGCGCTGCCGCTGGTGTTGGCGCTGCGTACGGATTTGGTACCGTAGGCCTTCAAAACCACCTGGGGAATCAGATTCCCAGAAGTGGTTTCAACGAACACTGAAAGCGTGTCACCCGCCGCGAACGGCAAGATGCGGTGCAACCGCTGCGGAGTTTGGGCATCGAGCGTGGCGTGGATTTCTTGCACGGCCGCGCCTTTGGCAGCCCCGCCCACGAAGGAGGCAAAGGCTTCGCCCTGGGGCGCGGCCTTTCCTTCGAGCACCTGAGGCGCATCCAGCCCCACCAGGAGCTGATAATCGCCAAAACTATCGGTGAAGGGGGTGCGAAAAATGAGCAATTGATAGCTACCATCCGCGGGAATGGTGAATTCAAAAGCTGCCGAAAAGCCGCCGCCGCTGTCGTCATCCCAGGCCAGGAAATTTTGATTCGCAACCTCGGCGATCAAAACCAGCGGGTCGCGGTTTTCCTGTTGAGCCTGATCCACCTGGGCGTTGAAATCTGCCGCGATGGCCTCGATTTGTTGATCGGAGCGGATCAAAGCTGCGAAGGGGTCAAAATTCCCGGAGGTGCCCTGAACGTGCACAGACAATTTGCGCCCCTGTTGCAGGTTGGCCAAAGCATAGCTGTTCACGCCCCCGCTTTGGGGGATGTTGCCGCGAAATTCCTGCACCTGCGCGGCGCTTTGGGCGCTGGCCCTGGAATTGGCCAAGAGTAGGGAGACGAAAACGATCGTAACAAATCCGATAACTTTTCCAGCGTGAAACTTTGATGGAGATTTGGCAAGGCTCATGCGATTCCACCTTTTTGAATATTTGGATCTTCCGTACTTGGCGAGGAAGATTTCTAACACAAAGGCTACAAAGTACACCAAGGAGATGATTTTACCGGCGTTTTTCCTTCGTGACCTTCGTGTTGAAAAACATTTTCCCGTTAAAAACGGTAGAGCCGAAAATTTTGGTTTGAAGTTTTGCATAATTATAATGGCATTTTTTGCGAAAACTTTTTTTAAAAATAGTGCGGGGACCAGCCGATGACGGATGACATCCGCGCATTCATTTGCATGACATTTGTAATTGACGGAATGGGGGAATGGGTGTATTGTTTATGTGAACCATAAAATAAATAGGAAAAATGTTATGGAAGATATAAACAATACCAGTGAAAGCGAACAGATGTACCTGGTGACGATTGCCCGCCTTGGCGAGTTAATCGACGAATGCCCCATCCCGATTGCCAAGGTCGCCGAAATCCTGGAAGTCACCCCCATTTCAGCCAACCAGATGATCCGGCGCTTGCAGCAGATGGGCTTCATCAACTACACACCCTATAAAGGTGTGGAATTTACGGATGAAGGCTGGCAAACCGCTAAACACATTTTGCGCACTCGGCGCTTGTGGGAGGTTTTTCTGGTGGAACATTTGCACTACCCCCCAAAAGAAACCGAAACCCTGGCCTGCCGCCTGGAACACGCTATTTCTGCTGAAACCACCGATCGGCTGGCCGAGTTTTTAGGCTGGCCGCAGGTTTCACCTATGGGCAAACCCATCCCCCAAAGTGACGCCGCCAATTTTCTGCCATCCGGCCTCCCCCTCAGCGCTCTGGCCGCGGGGAGGTGGGGACGCGTCAACCTGATTTTAGCGGGCGAAGTGGAGCGGGCCTTTTTAGCGCAGGCGGGTTTAACGGTTGGGGCGCAGCTCAAAGTTTTGGGCTGCCAGCAAAATGGTGATTGCTTGATTCAATGCACGGAAAACGACCCTCTGCATCTCTCTNNAAGCGGCAGCATCGCCCTGGTGGGACACCCCAATGTGGGCAAATCGGCGATCTTTCAACGTCTGACCGGGCAGCATGTGGCCATCTCCAATTACCCCGGCACCACCGTAGAGATCACGCGCGGGCAATCCCGCGATCTTCCCCAAACCATTCTGGTCGACACCCCCGGCGTGATCGCCTTCCCGCCGCACTCCGAAGACGAAGTTGTCACCGCCCGGGTGCTGTTCAGCGAACCCCTCAAGGCTATTTTGCAAGTGGGCGATGCCAAAAACATCCGGCGCACGCTGCTGCTGAGCGTGCAACTGGCCGAAATGGGCGTGCCTCTGGTTTTGGCACTCAATATGATGGATGAAGCGGCCAGCCGCGGGGTCAGGATCAACCAAAAACTTCTGGCAGAGCAGCTTTCGGTGCCCATCGTCCCCACCACCGCAGTGCGCGGCAAAGGCCTCAAAGAGTTGATCCAATCCCTGCAAACCGTACAAACCTCCCCCTTCCATCTGCAATATGCGCCTGAAATCGAAAGTGCGCTGGCCGAAATTTGCCCCCGCCTGCCCGAAGCGCCTATCGC
>DOTA01000369.1 GCA_003513015.1 Chloroflexota bacterium | reverse complement strand
GGATAGTTTTGTCCGGGATCGGTGGCCAGAACAAGCGCATAGATCATATTACCAGTTCCGGGAAGCGCATCGCAGGCGGCATTGATATCGTCCCAAGAGATTGGGGCGCCCAGCCCTGCTGCTGCAAACACGTCATTTCGATACCAAATGGCCTGAATCCAACCATCGAAGGGCACCGCGGCATATTTATTCGTAGCGGGATCCACGACCATGCCCAATGGGCCGGCGCGGAAATCATCTTCGCCAATGCTCTGGATGGTAGCAACAGCTGCATCCTCATCCAAGATACCATCGGCAGCAAACGAGGAAACTCTTTCGATACCCATCCGCACAATATCAGGCAGACGGTTAGCAGCTTGAGCGGTGGCGATTCGTTGAGCAATCCCAGCCTCCTCGATCGGGACAATCCGCAGATCGATTTCGGGGTGTTCGGCCATAAAAGCGGCCGCAACGGCTTCGTAAACGTTGACACGCGCCTCTTCATTATCCGTGGTCCAGAATTCGATGACGGTCTTTTCAGCCGCTTCTTTTTCGACTTCGACAGTAACAACCACTTCTTTTTCAACCTCGACGGGGACTTCAACAGTCACTTCCACGGGGACTTCAACTTCCACGGGAACTTCGACGGTCTGAATAATCACTTCGGGTTCGGGCGCTTGACAGGCTGCAAGAATTGCAACCATCAGAAGGACGGCAAAAAACAATATGGTAAGTTTTTTCATTTTCTTTCTCTCCAATACAAAATTTCGTTTTGAGTTGTTAAGATCATGTTTTGTTAAGCTCGATAAGATATTGGTGTGTTTTTTACCTCCTCGTGATTGCTCCTCCGCATGATTGTCTGATAACCAGTGAAGGATTTAATAAAATCTGCTCCTCGTCAACAAATTCTCTCCGAATACGTTTTATGAGCATTTCGCACACCATTTCACCAATTTGGTAAATCGGTTGATGTACAGTTGTGAGCGGTGGGTGGCAGTGTTCTGCTAAGGGGATATTATCGAAACCCGTAATGGCGATATCTTGACCAACAACCAGCCCATGCTCTTGCGCCGCGCTGATTGTGCCTAAAGCCATTAGGTCATTGCAAGCCGCTATCGCGGTAGGAGGCTCTGGCCGATCCAATAATTCCATTGCGATTGCATAACCTCCCCGCTGAGTCAAATCGCCGATTCCAATCATGGAATCATCAAGCAATATACCTCGTTCTAGTAATCCTTCTCGAAATCCTTTAAGCCTGTAATGGGTAAACATCAGATGATCTGGAGCCGCTATGAAGGCTATTTTCTGATGACCAAGATCGACAAGATGATTTGCCAGTAAACGCATGCCTAATTCGCTGTCTTCGTCAACATAAGGATGTTGAGCCGGATTTTCAGTGCGGCCGAAGGCTACAAACGGGAAATTGATTTCTGAGAGGTACTTTATTCGGGTATCGTCTCGACGGGTACGAACAATTACAAAACCATCAACGCGGTAACTTTGTACTTTTTCGCGATAAAACTCGAGTTCTTGTTCGCCAGGAGGACAGGTGGAAACCAGTAGATCATAACCAAGTTTAGCGGCCGTATTCCCTACCCCGGCCAGGAATTCGCTAAAAAATGGGTCAGAAAAACGAGGGCCAAATGTTGGCAGAATAAATCCGATGGTGTCAGTTCTTCGTTTCTGTAGCCGCTGAGCCATGATATTGGGGGTGAAGCCCATTTCAGCAGCGACGCGTCGAACAAGTTCCTTTGTTTCTGGACTGACATCATCGTAATCATGCAAGGCGCGCGATACCGTTGTAACTGATCTCCCTACTTTTTCCGCAATATCTTTAAGCGTAACTGGCATGATTAAATTTTATAAAAATCCTAATTTGTTTCCAAAACGTTTTGGATGCGGTTTTATTGTATTCCAAAACGTTTTGGGAGTCAATAATGGATTTATCGCGGCANNAAAAAAATCGCTCAAGCGTAATCTACTGTGTCCCTCAGAGAAAAATACTCAGGGAATGCGCATTTAATTTGCACAGAAGTCAATTTTTTCAAGCTAATTCGTGTTTTTTAGGTTTATTGGGAGCAGTTGGTTGAGAAAGCAACTTGAATGACAAGCTGATAGAAACCCCGGGCAACAATGGTAATGGCAATTGCGCTTATGGTAATGACATCGGTGAAGCCCAAAAGCTCTTTGTCGAAGACCTGACCCCACTCTGCAAATCATTCTTAATTTCATCCGCTTTCCGAAAAGTAGAAGTACAGCGCGATCAACCTCACGGGAATAAAAGGCTTCCTTCTTCAAATTGGCGATCGAGCTTCCACAGTACGGATAGTTTTATTTGCGCTAATATCTACAACTCAGCCCACCCATACATCTTTTTGAACTGCATACATATCCCCACCAAGAACATCGTCAAGACTGCTCTCAAATGCATATCCATGATTTAGTTCATTGTATCTACCCGAAATGATTGTCGGAAGGCGCTATATACCCAAAGCGTTCGCTTATAAATGGCGCTCTTCTGCGGTGCGATATTCGTATCGATCACCCCGATAATGGCTCAAATTCACCTCGATTATCTCCCCGTTTTCCAAATAAGCAATTGTATTTACGAAAAGCAAAGGCACGCCAGGATCGACTTCCAGTAATTCAGCACGATAATCATCCGCAGCGACGGCGCGAATCAAATGCTCGATGCGCGCAATGATCAAACCATAATCGTTTGCCAGTACTTCGTATAAGGATTTCTGGTTAAAATCATATGCACTTACCCCAGGGCAACGTTGGGTGAGCACGGTTGTGGATTGGTAGCAGATCGGCTCCTGATCACCGTAACGTACGCGCTCCAGATTGAGGCAGGGCTGTCCGATAGATGCTACAAGCTGTGGGTGAGCATCGTTTGCCACCGTATTTTCTTCCTGGCAGAGAGTCTTCGAACTGGGTTCCATTCCCAAAGCGCGCACATGCTGGCTAAAACTGCGGTCCAGGTGAAAACTGGCACGTTTGGCGTGGTCACGCACAAAGGTTCCCCTGCCAGCATAGCGATCTATCAAGTTATCATCAACCAAGCGGGCAATGGCCTGGCGAATGGTTTGGCGGCCCACGCCATAGGCCTGACAAATCTCAACTTCGGGTGGCAAAATCGATCCGGGAGGAATAACGTGCTCCTCGATCATGCGCCGTAAATCCAGGCTGATCTGGTAATACAAGGGCACTGGGCTTTGTGAGTCGGCGGGCCGGATGGGCAAGTCGCTAATATTCAGTTGCCGAGGGGTGGTTTCTGGTTGATCCATTTTATTCCTCGCTGCCAATCATCGAAGCGGATAGGTTCCAAACTCCCGGGCTGCATGATACAAAGTTTCCACGTTTTCAGACGGCACATCGGCCTGGATATGATTGGAGGGCGCTAAAATGTATCCGCCGCCCGGCCCTAGTTGGCGAATGCGGGTTTTTACCTCCTGGATTACATCCGCCTGGCTACCTAGCAGGGCGTGGCTGATGTCGATGGCTCCTAAAAAGGTCACGCGTTTGCCAAAGCGTTTTTTAATTTCAGCAAAGTTAACCCCAGCCAGCGGTTCAAGGGGATGGATGACATCAATGCCGATTTCGACCAGATCATCCAATAAGGAAGTGATTAATCCATCACTATGAAACATAATCTTGAGATCGGGCTGATAAGACCGAATAGTTTCAACAAATTGAGCCAAAATCGGCTTGATAAATTTGCGAAACATACGCGGTGATATGAGCGTGGAAACATTAGAAGCATAATCGTCACCCGGAAGTTCGATCAGATCGAAGTAAGGCCCGCCTGCCCGCATGGCCTGCTGCAACAGACCCAACTGAAAATCAGCGATGTGGCTCAGCAATTCTTGGGCGAAATCGGGGTTAAGGCCCAAATCCATGAGAAAATTTTCGGTGCCACGCAAATCACAGGCGGTCTGGAAAGGCCCATGGGAGGCCACCATGCGCATGGCGACGAAGTATTCCGTGGATTCATGGAGATATTTGGCACGCTCGGCAACCCCCAGCATCCACTTGGAATCCCCTGAATTCGGGAAGGTCACAAACTGGTCAAGATCATCACCGGGCTGAAACCGGCTCAAAATCCCGGTGCCGGCATAATAATACGGTTGCGCCTGATGCCAGATTTGCCCGTAGCTATCTTTGAAGGTTTCCGGGGTGTCACCCGGAATAACCGGGCTGTTGGGCAGCAGGTGGGGGTAAACATAACGGAAATCGGTGCCAAGCTGATCGAGTAAACGGTCATCCATATACGAAATGCTGTGCCCCGTCCGAAAAGGAGGTACCGGCTCGCCCAAACCCAGATAATCGACCAGTTTCAGGTAAACTTCATCCACCAGGCCGTAAGGGCCGCCGCCCAAAGCCAAAGGTACGCGGTCAGCCTCTTCGTGGTTCAGTGTTTGATAAACTCGCTCTCGAGGGGA
>DOTA01000520.1 GCA_003513015.1 Chloroflexota bacterium | reverse complement strand
AGTCCGAATTGAAAACCAGCGAGTGGTGATCGACCTGCAAGGCGAAATTAACGCCCAGGCCGACGAAGCTCTCAACCTGGCTTACGCTGAAGCCGACAGTCAAAACCCGAAAGTGATTGTACTCAATTTTTCGGGTGTGGATTATATCAACAGCACTGGCATTGCCCTGATCGTGGGGTTGCTAGCCCAAACCCGCAAAACCCACCGCCGACTGGTGGTCTATGGCTTGAGTGAGCATTATGTGCAAATCTTTCAGATCACGCGCTTATCGGATTTCATGGATATCTTCCAGGATGAAACCAGCGCGCTGATGAATTGAAAATGCAACTTTTATTCGTTTTTTATCGGTATAAAGGAGATCAAACATGAATCAAATTAATTTAACCACCGCGGTTCGTAAACCACAAACCAGCCTTAGCATCATCGATATCCAAGGTGATGTGACTGGTTTGGCCGAAAATACCCTGATGGATGCCTTTTCTCAAGCCAGCAATGGCAGCACCAGAACAATTCTGCTCAACTTTACTGGCCTGGACTATATGAATAGTTCTGGCATCGGTTTGCTGGTAACACTGCTGATCCGCACGCAACGCCAAAAACAGAAACTCTTGGCTTGCGGCTTGAGCGAACATTACGAAGAAATCTTCAAACTCACTCGTCTGAACGAAGCCATCGGCATCTACGCGGATGAAGCTGGGGCTCTGGCGGCAATTTCTTAATCCAGTGTTGAAAAGCAGCATCCTGAACCCATATTGAAGGATACTATTTACATTCACCCACACACTCCTTTGTGCTTACGCCGCAGGTGTAAGTATCTACAGGCTCAGCGTGCTAAACACCAAAAGTTCAAGGTTCTTTTTACCATTATATTTACTGGTATTTCGGAGGCAAACACATGTCCACAACTGAATCTAATCCCCAAGGTAACACCAATGGCTGGGCTAAGCCCATCGATAAACTCAAAGTTTCTGAATCCCCCAAGGAAGCCATCAACCTGAACGTCGAAGGACGCCAACTTTCTGGCCTGACGCACGGCTTCGGCCAACTCTGGCAGAAAACTTACAAAGTCCGACTGAGCGGCGTCAAAATCAGTCCACAAGAGGTTATTTCAGCATGGAAGGCCAACTTCCCCAAATTTTGGCCGGAGGGCAACGATCTCTACGTTCCATTAACCGGTATCCAACCCGGTGAAGTCGGGCTGATCAACCTGAGTGCGCCGGGCGGTTTGAAACTCTCCACGGGGATTATGGTGATCTACGCTGATGATATCTCCTTCTCTTTTATGACCCCTGAAGGCCACATGTTCGCCGGGATGATCACCTTCAGCGCCTACGAAGAAGACAACGGTACTTTCGCTCAGATACAGGCTTTAATCCGGGCTAATGATCCGATTTATGAATTGAGTTTCCGCATGGGGTTTGGTCACAAATCTGAAGATGCCTTTTGGGCCGCCACACTCAAAAATCTGGCCCAGCACTTGGGTGTTAACAATCCGCAGCCGACCCAGGCAAATTCGCTGGTCGATCCGCGCATGCAATGGCGCGAATGGCGCAATATCTGGCATAATGCCGGCATCCGCTCTGGGTTGTATATGCCGGTGGCGCTGGTGAAAAAAGTGTTCAATATAACTATCTGATCTTCAAATCTTAAAGCTAACTTTTAATGACGCAATACGATGCCATCATCGTCGGCTCCGGCCCCAATGGGCTGGCCGCAGCCATCACCCTAGCCCAGGCCGGTCAGAAAGTTTTGGTACTGGAAGCCAAAGGTACCATCGGTGGCGGAACCCGCACAGCAGAAATTACCTTGCCAGGGTTCCGTCACGATATCTGTTCTGCGATTCATCCGATGGGCGTGGCTTCCCCGTTCTTTCGCAAATTACCATTAACAGATTTTGGCTTGGAATGGATCTATCCGCCCGCGGCGCTGGCGCATCCCCTGGATGATGGCCGCGTTGCAGTTTTGACCCGTTCCCTAGAAGAAAGCGCCGCCAGCCTGGGGGTGGATGTCCGGGCCTATCAGCGTCTGCTGACCCCCTTGGTGGATTCCTGGCAGGCCATCTTGGAAGATATTCTTGGCCCGTTTCCACTGCTGCCACGCCATCCCGTCAGTACCGCACGTTTTGGCTTATTAGCCTTGCGGTCGGCGCGTAGCCTGGCAGAAAGCACTTTTCAAGACGATCCGGCACGCGCCCTCTTGGCTGGGCTGGCCGGGCACGGTATGTTGCCTCTGGAAGAACCAACGACTGCTTCAATTGCCCTGGTGCTAGGGATGCTGGCACATAGCGTTGGTTGGCCAATTCCCAAAGGCGGCTCGCAAACCATCACGAATGCCCTGGCCGCCTATTTAGAGTCACTGGGGGGCGAAATCGTCACCGGGCAGGAGGTGACTGCATTGGAAGAATTGCCCGCAGCTACTGCGATCTTGTTGGATCTTACACCTCGCCAAGTTGTGCAAATTTGTGGGGACAAACTGCCTACCGGGTACCGCGAAAGATTAAAAAGGTTTCGCTACGGTCCTGGCGTCTGCAAAGTGGATTACGCCTTGAGTGGCCCGATTCCCTGGAGATCACCCGAATGCGAACGAGCGGGTACAGTTCACCTGGGTGGCACTTTAGAAGAAATCAGCGCATCGGAGAAAGCTGTTTGGTGCGGAGAGTACGCCGAAAAACCGCTGGTATTGCTGGCGCAGCAAAGTTTATTTGATTCTAGCCGCGCCCCAGATGGGCAGCACACCGCCTGGGCTTATTGTCATGTTTCCCATGGTTCCGCACAGGATATGAGTGAAAGTATCACGGCTCAAATTGAGCGCTTTGCCCCTGGATTCCGAGATTTAATCCTGGCAAAACATGTTTACTCAGCTACTGAGATGCAAGTTTACAATCCAAATTATATCGGCGGGGATATTAACGGCGGTGTGCAAGATTGGCGGCAGCTTTTCACTCGTCCGGTGGCGCGTTGGTCGCCTTACACCACTCCTGTTAAGGGACTGTATCTTTGCTCATCTTCCACGCCGCCAGGTGGGGGCGTGCATGGCATGTGCGGGTATTATGGCGCTAAAGCGGCGTTAAGCAATCAGTAGTTCCGCTTCTCCGGCCGGTACGTTTGCGAGGTGCTTGATCAAGAGAAATGTTTCGTTATTGACAACAGAATTTGAAAGTTTGCAGCTGGCTGAATAATAAGAAAAACATCCTGCGTTTTTTGCAGGGTGTATTCTACGAGAGAGCTAGTATCGGGCAGCATAATGATTTTCATTCAGATTTTCTGCCCAAAGATGAAACTTTCATCTAAATTTAATTTTGGAACTGATGTAATAACATGTATAATACGATAAATAAGGTATTATACATGTTATTAGGGGTTTGCCGAATAAGTTTTTATTCTGCACATACATCCAATGGCAATCTTTCACACCAAATTTACCATGACACAAGCAACCAAAACAAGATAAGTAATTGTCGGAGAGCACCTAAAATTTGTGTCACTGCGAGCAAAGCGCGGCAGTTCCCCTATCATGTGTGAGATTGCTTCACCCCAGGGGGTTCTCATGTGTGTCCCCTTTGGGGAATAATAGCAATTAAAGGATTTTCCGGAGTCCACTTAGCGCAATTCAGCAACCTGGTGGATACGTTAAAAGCCGTTGCTTGACATTATTGGGTTTCGCCCTTTATCTACACAAGGGCATTTAGAGAGGAAAAAACATGAAAAAAACGGGATTGCTCTTCATTGGCATGATTACCGGGACAGTTTTGACGTTGTCGTTCATCTTTATGGCTCCAAGCCAGAGTTCGTTGGCCGAATCTTCGAATGCCAATCCATTGGTAGCCGGGGCGGTCGCTGACTTTATTTCAGAAATCGGAACCGCGACACCATCTCCCTCATACAGCGCAGGAGACGATGAACTACCCCCTGCCAATCTTGACACAGGGGGGTTTTCAGTGAACGTTCTGCCTACTCCGGTTCCCGGTGAGTCAACAGTGTTTTTTATTCCAACCGACAATGATGCTACAGCAACGGTCTTATATCTTTACAACACTGATACTGTTGCCCACATCGTGGCTTTACGTGGATTCAGTTACAATGGCGTGCTAGTATATTCACTCAACGTTAATGTCGGGGCCACTAGCTTTTTGCGCCTGGCAAGCGATTCGATCGCGTCAGCTCCCCCGCCTAGTTGGGCCACGCCGGCTCCTGTCATCACCAATTTTACCGATTTTACCTATTTTGCAAGTCTCTCCCTTCCTAAAGGTGTCAAAGTGGAAGGCTATACGCTGTACAATCCCGGAACGGGCGTAGTGGATCCTCGCAAAGATCAGGGAGCAGTACCCTTACGCTTCAGTACTGATCCTGCCAGCCTGTTCCTGCCAACTGTAACGAAATAAACAAAACACCCCAGCGATGATGATCACTGGGGTGTTTCATTATGAGCGCGGAGGGACTCGAACCCGCAACCAATGGCTTAAAAGGCCACTGCTCTACCATTGAGCTACGCGCCCCCACATGCGAAGCGCATTTTATCACGCAATATACGCAGAGTCAACGCGGGCGCGCCTATCCCACACACAAACGATCTCTTNNCGGGATTTATTTGCTCCCGGCAATGAGAATGTGATGGTTGACAAAACTGGCCTCGCCTGTGCCCAAGTTTTCGACCTGTAGCCATTTCGTAGCGCTGGCGGGCGCGTCCTTTAACATTTTTGTCAATACCAATATGGTTTCCGGTGAACAGCCCTGGCGCTCTGCCCAGGGAAACAGTTGGTGCCGTTTGATAATTTCCTCGGTATGGATCACTTGCAAACCCGCCTGCTCGAACATCTGTATCCACTGAGATTTGCTGAAAGCCTGATTGTGGCTGGAATCGCGCAGGCGCTCGAAATCATCAATAAAATGGGCCGCAGTTTGATCCTCGGGGAGCAGATGATCCTGAACCAGCAATAGCCCCCCAAATTTGAGCACGCGGCTCCCTTGTTGGATGAAACGCACACAATCCGGGAAGTGATGCGGCGCAATCCGGCAGGTGACCAAATCGAAAAGGGTATCCTCAAAGGGTAAATTTTGGGCATCCGCGGGTTCGAAAATCACATTGGCGGCTCCCTGTGACTGCACAAATTTTTGGGCTGCGGCCAGCATCTCTGGGGTGATGTCGGTAGCGATGACCTTTTTTACAACGGGAGCAAACTTGAGGGCGGTGTGTCCGCCGCCCGTGGCAACATCCAAAACCAGCCAATCGGCCTGCGGATTGGCGATCTTGACCATCTGGTCTAAATCGTAGCCCTTGGCATGCGATTGGCTGGTAACGTAATTTTCAGCAAACTGGCCAAAGCGTTTTTGCGAGAGAGATTTTGGTTCTTGCTCAGATTTCATTATGATCCTCGAAGGTGCGCAGGGGGTAAATCCTCGTTTACATCATTTCAGTCAGCCAATATTCACCGCCACCACCTTGGCGCTGCATCATTTTATATTCAATAAAGCCGCGCCGCAAAGTAGCCGTATCATCTGAATAGTTTTTGAGGATCTCGTTGAGCTGCTTCTCGCTATAGCGCACACCCGGTTCAAAGGCTTGGATCACATAGCGCAAAATGGCCTCAAACTTTTTCTGCTGCGCTGGGAATTGGCGGATACGGCCATCGGGTTCGCAGAAAGTATTGATCACTTTACGGTCATAGGCATCCATATCTACCTCGGCTGTGACGGCCGGGAAAGTTTCTTGCGCCAGCAAACGCTGTGACATCGACTCCAGAACGCTGGTTTCTAACTGGTAAACATTGTAATAGCTCTCGGAACGAGCGCTCACCAAACCTGCTTTGGATAGCCGCGTGAGATGATGCGAAACCGTCGAGGGGCGTAAATTCAGCATCTCGGCCATCTGTTCCACTGTGTATTCACCTTGAGCCAGCAAGCCAACAATCTTTAAACGATTGGCATCCGATAACGCTTTAAAAAACTCTAATAATTCAGTAATTTTCTCTTCCATGGTATCACTCCTTATTAATTCGATAAATATCGAATTAATTTTACGATCAGCGTTTTATTTTGTCAAGCATTAAAAAAATACCCCGAGTTTTGACAAAACTCGGGGGGTATCAAACTTTCGAGAGCTGGCCGTCAGGCCCGGTTAATGAGCGTGCCCTTCGGAGCCATGCACATGACCATGCTCCAACTCCTCGGGGGTGGGATGGCGCAAACCAACGATGGTCACATCAAAGGTCAGTTCTTTTCCCGCCAAAGGATGGTTAAAATCCAATTTGACGCGCGATTTCCCCACGGAAAGGATGCGAGCATAGAGCAGATCACCATCTTCATCGCGCATCTCCAGCTCCACGCCAGGTTCCACGCAGATTTCTTCTGGGAATTCATCCAGGGGCACATCCACGATTTGTTCAGAATCAAATTCGCCATAACCATCTTTGGGAGCTACGGTCACTTGCAAGCTTTCGCCTACTGCCAAGCCGCCTAAATGAGCCTCCAAACCGGGGATAATATTGCCGTAGCCCTGCAAAAACTGAATTGGGCCTTCTTCTTCGGAAGAATCCACAATTTCGCCATCCACGGTCAGGGTATATTCCATGCTCACCACAACATCATCGGCAACCAGGGTTAATTCGTTACTTTCAGTCATCTATCAATTTCTCCTTTGGAATATTCGAGCAATACAACTCAAACCGCAGTATATCACGCTTGATGTACCTCAAAAAAGCCCATCTCGCAAAGCGATTCGGGCTTGAGATTCATCCAAACCACTTGCTCATTTTGGATTATCAATCCGAAAAGAATTTATGCTTGGAGCATTTCTTGGTAATTATCTATATGCGATTAATGAGAGTGGCCGTGGTTCAATTCTTCCTGCGAAGCAGGGCGCAGCTCAACCACGGTTACATCAAAATGTAGTTCTTTACCAGCTAGCACGTGATTAAAATCTAAGATCACAATCTCATCCTCAATTTCAGAAACGCGCGCGTTCAGCGGATGTCCATCCTGGTCTTTCAGTTTCAACTGCACACCCACTTCTAAGGCAATGCTTTCGGGAAATTCATCCCGAGAGACTTCGACCAGATCATCTTCATCGTATTCGCCATAACCTTCTTCCGCAGCAACCGTAATGGCCTGATTTTCACCTAAAGTCATTCCATAAATTTGGCGCTCAAGGCCTGGGATAATTTCCCCGCGCCCTTGCAAAAAGCAGATCGGTTCGCTATCTTTGGAAGAATCGATAATCTTGCCATCCACGGTCAGGGTATATTCNNATTGGCTTTTGAAGGGCGATCCCGCCGTGATTTGGCAAGTACAGCGGGATTTATTGGATGAACCTGTGGATATTTTCGAGGCTACGCGCCAACGTTTATCCACCGAAGGATGGGTAGCCCAATTTTTAAGTTATCAAGACCCGGAGGGAACTTGGGGCGGCGGTCTTTACGGCCCCAAATGGCTCTCCACCACCTACACCCTGCTGACCCTGCGGCGGTTGGGCTTGCCCCCGAATCACCCCCAGGCCCAAAAAGGCTGCCAGCTTTTGCTCGATGGCGGTTACATGCCCGATGAGGGCATCAACTACATTCGCAACCCCAAGATTCATCACAGCGAAACCTGCATCACGGGCATGGTACTCTCGCTGTTGGCTTACTTCCGCTACGCTGATGAGCGCCTGCCCAACATCGCCGCGCACCTATTGCGCCAGCAAATGCCCGATGGTGGCTGGAACTGCCGCTCTTACGAAGGCGATACGCACAGTTCCTTTCACACCACCCTTTCGACGATGGAAGGTTTGTGGGAATACGAAAAAACCTTCGGTNNTCCGGCATGAGCGGACGTTTCTACTTCCACATGGAAAAGATCGGGCAGCCCAGCCGCATGAACACTCTGCGAGCGCTGCGAGTCCTAAAATGGTGGCAACCCTAACCAACTGCGCAGTGTCACCTACCCAAATATACGGTCAACAGGTGAATATAACTCAAAGCTGTGACATAGCTAAAAGTCTGCGGATTTTGTATTGTTTCGGCCTGATTAAACAAAATGACTAACACAATTGTTAGAAATTTACGATTTTGTGCGCCAGCTTATTTGTAAGAGGTACCTCATTAGGGTATAATCTACCCAGATATTATTCCTTAAAATCAGCTTGCGATGAAAAGGTAACCGTATGACAGATCAATATTACTATCCAAATATCTGGGGACGCAGTATTCTAACTTCGGCGAATGAAATCCTTGGAGATAACGGTGTCAATGCACTTCTAAATCTGGCAGGATTGCAAGAATATATCGGTAATTATCCGCCCGACAACATCAAAAAAGAATTTTCTTTTACTCATGTTGCTAAATTGCAGCAAGCGCTCTATGACATGTACGGCTCGCGCGGGGCGCGCGTTTTTGCCACCCGAGGTGGTGAGCAGACTTTTCAGCACAGCATGGATAAATACGACAAAGTCCAAAAGGCTGCTTTGGCTGCCATGAGTATTGGCTCTACAGAAGCG
This sequence comes from Chloroflexota bacterium, assembly GCA_003513015.1. GTDB lineage: Bacteria > Chloroflexota > Anaerolineae > Anaerolineales > UBA11858 > UBA11858. Next base: position 9,106 of record DOTA01000520.1, on the reverse strand, counting down.
CGGCATCGCGTCGGTTTGCAATTTTTCTCGAAATTCTTTAATACCGTTAGCGACCAGATTGTGCGGATCGACGATGATGAAACCTACTGGTATTGGATCATCGAACGCTGCCCGATGTGCTGGGAACGTCACGCCACCGAACCGGTTTGCCACCTGGGCGTAGGCGTGTTGAATGCAGCCTCCACCTGGGCTACAGGCGGTGCCAAATTCCGCATCCAGGAAATTAACTGCAAAGCCAAGGGTGACGAAAACTGCGTTTACGCTTTGGAAAAATCACCCATCGGGTGATTCTGTCCATTTCAAAATTTTAGCGAGACGCCTCACGGGCGTCTTTTCATTTAAAGTTAGCTATCTCTCCTGTATTTGTGTGCATGACTTTGAATATGACCTTCGGCACTCTCGCACATGACCTAATGAACGGTATCCTAGGGCTATCAAACAAAACATAGGGCTGATACCTTCAGCCTCGATCAAACAAATAATAGGAGTAATCAAATGCAAACAACTGAAAATAATACCCAAAAGAAAACCTTCCCCTTCGGCGGGATTCTGCTCGTGCTGGCTGGCCTGTTCATGCTGTTGAACCAATTTATTGAGCTTGAACTCTCTGGCGGCCTCTTCTTCGGGGCCTTGGCCCTGTTTTTCATCTTATGGGGAGCCACCAATCGAGCCGCAGGCTTATTGATCCCCGGTGGCATTTTAACGGGTTTGAGCATCGGCGTTTTCCTGGTAGAAGATGCCAATGCTATCCCCGAAGCCTACCAGGGTGGGGTCTTTGTGATCGCTTTGGCCCTAGGTTTTGCCCTGATCTCCTTGTTGACCCGCATTTTCACTGGCGAAGCACACTGGTGGGCCTTGATCGTCGCCGCTGTTTTGGCTCTGATCGGTAGTGGGATCATCTTGATCGAAATGCCCAACGCAGGTGTGCTGAAACAGATAGCTGAGGCCGTTTTCACCGCAAGCCAATATCTCTGGCCGCTGGCGCTGGTCGGGCTGGGATTGTGGATCATCTTCAAAAAGCGGGATACGCAAGCGTAATCACCCTGCCATCCAATTGACCCCTGAGTGCTGCGCCTGCCCTCGGGGGTTTGATCTTTTTAGAGTACGGAAACCATCCTCCCTCCGAAAAATTGGACAGAAAAACCTATGAGGTTCAGCATGCCTAAATCCGAGAATCAGCCCGAATCAGTGTACAATCCAGATATGTCTACAACCACCTCCTCAAAAGTCGATCAAGCTATGCCTGCGGCGATTGGTTATTTAGTCATCCTGGCAGTTGCCATCCTGGGATTTCAATTTTTCGAGACCGGGATGCAAAAAGTTCTCGGAATTATTCTACTGGTTGCCTTTGCGGTTCTCTTTGCCCTGATTCCCGGCCGAGACGCGCCGGATTGGAAGTCACACCTCCACCTGGCACTGATGACCGCGATTGTGGTTGGGTTGATCGCTATGCAACCCAGTTGGGGCGTTTTTCCAATGTTGTTTTTTGTGCTCAGCCCCACGGCCATGATGGTTTTTCCGCAGCGCCTGGGCATGTTATGGATCGGGATTTTTACACTGGTTACAGCCATAATCCTTTTTGCGTTGGCTTCACCCTGGGAAGCGTTTATGACCTGGCTGCCTTTTTCGGCAGGGTACTGGTTCTTTGGCGCTTTTGCCCGCGCTTTGGCCAATGCCGAGGAAGCCCGCCTGGAGAGCCAGCACTTGCTCACTGAGTTACAAACCGCCCACCGCCAATTGCAAGACTATGCCGCCCGCATAGAGGAACTAGCCGTGGCCGAAGAGCGCAACCGCCTTGCCCGCGAAATGCACGATACCCTGGGCCATCGCCTGACGGTTTCAGCCGTGCAATTGGAAGGGGCGCAAAAGTTGATCTCGCGTGATCCCCAGCGGGCTGTCGAAATGGTGGGCACCGTGCGCGAACAAGTGCGTGAAGCGCTGGGGGAATTGCGCGCCACAGTCGCTACCTTGCGGGAACCCATCGAAACCGATTTGCCGATCACAGCAGCCTTGCAGCGCCTGGCAACTTCCTTCGAGCAGGCCACCGCTTTGACCGTGCATGTGAATTTGTCGGATGAATCGCCCACTTTACCAAATTCACATCGTTTGGCGCTTTACCGGGCGGCGCAAGAAGCCCTCACCAATGTGCAGCGCCACGCTCAAGCCAGCCAAGTTTGGATTCTATTCGAAAAAAAGCAGCACTGTGTAGCCCTAACGATCAGCGATAATGGGCTCGGCTTTCCGGCTGGCACCCAAGAGACGGCTTTTGGGCTGCGAGGTATGCGTGAACGAGCCGCCCACCTCGGTGGGGAATTATTCCTGGAATCTCGCCAGGGCGGCGGCGCTCAAGTCAAACTGATTTTGCCCCTGGTGGAGGAGGTGGAGGCTGATGGAGATAATTCGACTACTCCTTGTCGATGATCAACGCCTGATGCGCGACGGCCTGCGGACTTTATTGGAACTCGAATCGGATTTTGAAGTGGTCGGCGAGGCCGAAAATGGTGCCCAGGCCTTAGAATCCTACCGCCAACTCACCCCCGATGTGATCCTCATGGACATCCGCATGCCCCAGATGGACGGGGTGGAGGCCACCCGCCGCCTGCGCGAAATCGATCCCGAGGCCAGGGTTATTATTCTGACCACCTTTGACGATAACGAATATGTTTTCGAGGGCCTGCGGGCCGGTGCTTTGGGCTATTTGCTCAAAGATGTCTCCAGCGATGAACTGGCCGATGCCATCCGCAAAGTGGCGGCCGGCGGTTCGATGATCGAACCATCGGTGGCGCGCAAAGTGATAGCTGAGTTTGCTCGTCTGGCTCCACCCACCCCCCAAGCCACCCAAGAGTTGATCGAGCCACTTTCAGAACGCGAAATCGAAATCTTGACCTTGGTTTCGCGAGGTCTCACCAATAAAGAGATCGCCACCAAACTTTATCTGGCCGAAGGTACGGTAAAAAATTATGTTACGAGCATCTTGCAAAAAATCGGGGCGCGGGATCGCACCCAGGCGGCCCTGCGAGCGCGTGAATTGGGGTTACTGCCATGAACCCCGCTGCAAAAATCCGCTGCCCCTGGCCCGGAGATGATCCGCTCTATTTAGCCTATCACGATGAAGAGTGGGGTTTGCCGGTTTACGACGATCAAGCCTTGTTTGCCAAATTATTGCTGGATGGCGCTCAGGCCGGCTTAAGTTGGATTACGATTCTGCGCAAGCGTGAAAACTATTATGCCGCTTTTGACAACTTCAATCCCGAAAAAATGGCGTGCTACGATGATGCCAAAATCGCCGAACTGCTTGTCAATCCGGGAATTGTGCGCAACCGTCAAAAAGTGAATGCTTTCATCCGCAATGCCCAGGCTTATCTGAAAATTCAGGACGAGTTCAACTCCTTCAGTGATTATTTGTGGGGATTTGTAGGCGGCGTGCCCCTTATCAACACCTGGGAAACTCTGGCAGGCACCCCTACCACATCACCCGAATCCGCAACGATGAGCAAAGATTTAAAGAAGCGTGGCTTTAGCTTTGTCGGCCCCACGATTTGCTATGCGTTCATGCAGGCCGTGGGGATGGTCAATGATCACACTATCGATTGTTTTCGCTATGTTGAATTAACCAGTGGATTACGCACAAATCACTCATAATTTCTTAAATTGACACTCCTTTTGCTTGGTGGTATCATCCGCCCACAAACTTAATAACCCTAGACGGACTCTTATCCAGAGAGGTGGAGGGATCGGCCCTTTGAAACCTCAGCAACCGGTGTCTAGTTCGATAGTTGGATAGTTGGATCGTTGGGTAGTTAGCTAGTTCCAAAACAACTACCCAAACATCCAACCAACGAACTAACTAACCCACGGTGCTAATTCCGACAGATGGATGGTGCTGGAAGATGAGAGGGAGTTAATGCTCATATGCGTTGCCCTTTCTGAGTCAGGAAGGGCAATTTCTATTTTCTGGAGGTAGTTTTTATGACCACAACCTTTATGTCCTCACCGAAACTGTTGTTCACATCAGAATCGGTAACCGAGGGGCATCCTGATAAAATGTGTGACCAAATNNGGCTACGTGATGCTGCTGGGCGAGATCACCACCACCGCCTTCGTCAATTTTGATGAATTGGTGCGCAAAGTCGTTAACGATATCGGCTACGACCGCGCTAAAAAAGGCTTCGATGGCAATACCTGTGGCGTACTTTCAGCCATCGCCAGCCAAAGCCCCGATATTGATATGGGCGTCAGCCAATCGCTCGAAGCCAAAGGCGGCGACCAATCTGAAATCGATTTGATCGGCGCAGGCGACCAGGGCATGATGTTCGGTTATGCCTGTAACGAAACCGAAACCCTGATGCCCATGCCGATCTACCTGGCCCACAAGCTCACCCGCCGCCTGGCTGAAGTGCGCAAAAACGGCACCCTGCCCTGGGTGCGCCCAGATGGCAAAAGCCAGGTAACGATTGAATACAGTTATGGCCGGCCTAAGCGCATCGACACAGTGTTAATCAGCACCCAGCACGATCCCGATGTGACCCAGGAGCAAATCCGGGCCGGGCTGATCGAGCATGTGATTACCCCCGTTTTACCTGCCGAGATGGTGGATGCTGATCTCAAAATCTACACCAACCCCACCGGGCGTTTTGTGATTGGCGGCCCGCAGGGTGATGCCGGTGTGACCGGACGCAAAATCATCGTGGATACCTACGGCGGCATGGGGCGGCATGGCGGGGGAGCCTTTTCGGGGAAAGATCCGACGAAGGTGGATCGCTCTGCGGCTTATGCGGCGCGTTGGGCTGCTAAGAACGTAGTTGCCGCTGGCTTAGCGGATCGCTGCGAAATTCAGGTAGCTTATGCCATTGGCGTGGCACATCCTTTGAGCGTCAATGTGGAAACCTTCGGTACTGGAGCAATCCCTGATGAGCAAATCGCTGAACTGATCACCGAGCACTTCGATCTGCGCCCCGGCGCGATTATCCGTGATCTAGGGCTGCGCCGCCCGATCTATCGCCAGGTAGCGGCTTACGGTCACTTTGGCCGTGACGATCTTGATTTGCCGTGGGAGAACACCGACAAAGCCGAAGCGCTGCGTGAAGCGGCTATGCTGCTTGAAGCTGTTCCGGCTGATTAGCTGATCTTGTTAAACAAAAAAACCGGATTTCTTGAAGAAATCCGGTTTTTGATTCTCGCTAAAATTAGCTTACGGTTTCTCCAAACCGTGAGATTCCAACAAGGCCTGATCCCCCAGAATTTCAGATGTTTCTCCATCGGCGACGATATGCCCGCCATCCATTACGATTATGCGTGGGAAGAGTTCCGCAACCAGACGCATATCGTGGGTGGACACCAACATGGTCAGTTCCATTTCGCGCAACAAATTGATGAGGGAGCGACGCGCCCGCGGATCCAGCCCGGCAGAGGGTTCGTCCAGCACCAGGATTTCCGGGTCCATAGAGAGCACGGTGGCAATCGAGATGCGCTTTTTCTCGCCCACGCTCAAATGGTGCGAAAGACGCTCGCGATACTTGCTCATGCCGACCTGCGCCAGGGCACGCTCCACCCGCTGGCGCACTTCCACTTCGGGCAAGCCCATGTGCAGCGGACCGAAGGCCACATCTTCGAAAACGGTGGGCGAAAAAAGTTGGTCGTCGGGATTTTGAAAGACCATCCCCACCTTCGAGCGGATAAGCGGTAGATTCTCTTTCATCAAGGGCAAACCGGCCATGCAGATTGCTCCCTGGCCCAGCAAAATCCCATTCAGATGCAGCATTAGGGTGCTTTTACCGGCGCCGTTGGGGCCAACCAGGGCGACTTTTTCGCCGCGCCCAATCGTCAACGAAATCTGGAACAAAGCCTGATGTCCATCCGGGTAGCTGAACGACAGTTCTTCGATATCTAAAACCTGGTCGTTCGCACGCAGGTCAATGGGTGTGTGTTGAGGTACGGGGTGAGTGATGGGCATAATCGATCTCTTATATTCTTCCCAGTAATTGAATTGCCAGGATCAAACTCAAAGCCAGCGCCCCCCAGAGCCAATCGCGCGGCCGCATTACATGCGGGTTGAGCGTCAGTAGGGTGCCGTGATAGCCGCGCGCCAGCATGGCATTATAGACACGCTCGCTGCGCTCATAACTGCGCAAAAAGAGTTGCCCGGCCATATTTCCGGCTACCTTCGCGCGCCAGAGCAGCGCACCGCCGCTTTTTCCTCCTGGGGTCAGGCGCGCGCTGCGGGATTCGCGGGCACGGATCAGCCGTAAAGTTTCATCGCTAAGCACGAACAGGTAGCGGTACATAAACGAAACCGTCGAAACCAAAATATCGGGCACCTTCAAATGCCGGAAGGCGTGGATCAGATCGGGGAATTGGGTGGTGGCAGTCAGCACAATGGCGGCCTGGATCGAAATCCAACTGCGCAGCATGATGCTGGCAAAGCGCACCAGTCCGGCGTCGGTGGCGGTCAGCAGCCAGGGGCCAATTTTCAGGCTGAAAATCGGGTTACCGGCCACACTGAAAATGGCCGTCACAGCCGCCAGCGCAAAGGGCAAGGCCACCAATGAGCGCGTCAGCAAAAATTTTGGGCTGAGTCGGGCCATTTGGCTGATTGCCAGCACCAATAGCCAGGCCGCGGCAAAGGCCAGCCAGGCTCCCTCGGGGATGAGCGCATTCGAGAGGATGAAAACCACGGTAATCACCACCTTTACGCGCGGGTCAAGGCGGTGGATGGGGCTGTTCAAGGTTTGATAATGATCGAAGGTGTTGATGTGCATGATTTTCCCAGACCTGCCAGGTTTCCAAAACCTNNGTCAAGATTCCGCCCCGGCAGGTTTGCGGCGTAAAAATCTGGATATTGCATAGATCAATCCACCCACGATCAGCGCACCAATCAATCCCGCCAAAATCGTGGAAAATCCGGATTCGCCCAAAAAGGGGATGGTGTAATCGGGGATGATTTCGTAGGGGGCGGCCTGCCCGGCTTGGATGAAGCCCATGTCGATGGCGACGCGCTCCAGGCCATCGGGGTTCGCCGAGGCGAAGGGAGAAATGATGATGACGGCCAACGCGATGAGCGCGCCGACTAGAATCCAGCCCAACCCACTGCGTTTTTGAGCGTTCGTGGAGAGTAAATCGGGCCGGGTTCGAAAAATAAAAGCCAGGGCGGCCACCGTGATGAGGGCTTCGCCGAGACCGATGAGCATGTGTACGCCCAGCATGGCTGGAAAGACGATGCGCAAGGCGGAGGTGCCGCTGAGCCAAAGTTGGAAAGCAACGAGCAGCGCGCCTGCGACCACGGAGAGCCAAGAAGCTGCACCAACGATGGCAAGCTGAACACCACGACTGCGTCCTACGCTGGCACGGTAAAGGCCGTAACCGATGAGGGCGGTGAGGATGCCCATGTTGAAAATGTTGGCACCCATCACGAGCAGACCACCATCTTGAAAGACCAGCCCTTGCACGGCGACAACGGTGGTCATGACCAGAATACCCGCCCAGGGGCCAAGTACAATGGCTGCCAGCGCACCGCCCAGCAGATGCCCGGAGGTGCCACCCGCCACAGGAAAGTTGATCATTTGGGCGGCGAAGATGAAAGCCGCCATCACGCCCATCAGAGGAATCTGGCGCTCGCCAAGTTCACCGCGGGTGTTGCGGATGGCAAGACCGACAAAGATGATGGTCAACGCCCAGAAGATGAGCGAAACTCCTACGGATAGAAATCCATCGGGGATGTGAAGTTGTTGGGGGGTAAGCAGCAGATGAATGGGGTTCATAAGATTCTCCTTATTTGCATTGCTCACAGATACCAAAAATGGAGAGATGATTGAGATCGGGGGAGAAATGATGCTCGCTTTGGAGTTGTCCTTCGATAGGCAGCAATAATTCCGGGTTAGCGTCAATAATTTGTCCACAGCCGCGGCATACCAAATGGATATGCGGGCCGTGCTCCGTTGTGGCGTAGACAATTTGTCCCTCACCGAGATCGGCGCGTGTAGCGAAGCCTTGATCGACAAGTAAATCGAGGGTGCGATAAACCGTTGCAAGATTAACGGCCTGCGTGCGCGTTTGAATTTCAGCGAAGATAGCTTCAGCGGTCATGTGTTGATCACTGTGGGCAATCGCCTGGATGATCATCTCACGCTGGGGAGTGAGGCGATAGCCTTTTTGACGTAAAGCATCGAGCAAAGTTTGGCAATGGGGCATCAATTACACCTTATTGCAATTATTTGCAATTGCGAATACTATTATATATAATCGGATAATTTAAGTCAAGTTAACGAAAAAGGAGCGGATGTTAATATCCGCTCCTGAGCAAGTTTGGTTTGGGAATTTAGATGTGGGGAGTTAGCTTAGAAACGATCTGTTTTTTAGGTTTGTAGCCGGTTAAACGTTCTTTGATCTCGCCCTGGTTGAAGAGCATTAATGTAGGCACACCCATCACTTGATATTGCATAGCTAGGTTAGCGTTATGATCGACATCTAATTTCACCACCTTGACTTTCCCTGCCCATTCGCCAGCCAGTTCAACCACGATCGGTTCAAGCATTTTGCAAGGGCCGCACCAAACGGCGGTGAAATCGACTAACACCGGTTGCTGAGCTTCAAGTACTTCGCGGGTGAAATCATCTTCGTTGACATATTGCAATTCGCTCATAAGTGTCTCCTAAGGTTGGGTAAAGGTCGGGTAATTAAAGAAATTATTTAGAAGGATAGTAACCACTCAATCTTGAATCGTCAAGGTCAACGGATACGAACCCACTTAAAGAAAAAAGCCGCCCGATTGGGCGGCTATATAAAGCCTTTTGGCAATGACCTACTCTCCCAGGAGGCCTCCCTCCAAGTACCATCGGCGCTGGCAGGCTTAACTACCGGGTTCGAGATGTGACCGGGTGTACCTCTGCCGCTACAATCACCAAAAGAATTTATTCACGATGTTAACATTACTATTGAATAGGTTATTTTTATAATAGTTCTGAGTTCTCCGCACCACAGTTAAGCCCTCGATCATTAGTACGGCTTAGCTGAATGCATTGCTGCACTTACACTTGCCGCCTATCAAGCAGGTAGTCTACCTGCGATCTTACCCAGTTATCCTGGCGAGGGATCTTATCTTGAGGCGAGT